>JAVBYB010000399.1 GCA_030824255.1 bacterium | reverse complement strand
GTGGGTGGGCGCGGGCATGCGCGCTGTACCTTTGGTACATTTGGGAGGCTGATCTCCGGCGCATTCTTCTCGGGGCAAAAAAAGGGCCGGGCTGTTGCCAGCCCGGCCGCTCGGGGAGGACGCGAATGGCCTTCGCGCTAGAAAGTGTGCCGCCCTATTTGGACAGGCGCAGACGGGAGATCGACTGGGCGATCTTCTTGAAGGCGGATTTCAGCGCCTCTTCGTCAGAAGCCAAGTGGGCGTATTGCGGGTTGGAGGCGCAGTTGATCAGGAAGTCGTCGGCGTAGAGCGCCGTGTTGATCGCGAGGCCAACCGTATAGACCGTGACGCCCTGCGCTTTCATGTTGGTGCAGATCGCCTCGGCCTGCGCGAACGCATCCTTGCCATCGCACTGGGCATTCCAGGTGCTGCCGGCGGAGCCGGTGACGACGCCATAGCAGGTGGCAGAGTTGAACTCGCCGTCGGTCATGAGCACGGCGACCTTGATCAGATCTTCGTGGTCATAGTTGAGCGGCTTGTTTTCGACTTCCTTGTCCCAGATGTCGGCGAAGTTCGGCGAGATCATGTACCAGCTCCACGCCGCGCCGAGCTGTCCGGCGGTGTTGCCGCCCGTGCTGAGGTCGTCGATCGCAGCGTTGAGACGTGTCTTGTTGGACGTCAGCGGCGTTACGTAGTTGGTTGTCGTGCAGGCGCCGTTGCTGGTGTAGGAGATGCCGATGCCGGCGGTCGACGGGCTTGCGTCCGTGTAGGCCTGCGCGCCGGGGCGTTCCACCAGGCAGTCCGATGCCTCGTAGTGGTTATAGCCTTCGCGGTACCACAGCTTGTCACAGCCATAGGCCAGGCACTGGGCCGTGGCCGAGCCCGAGAAGCTGCTCGACACGTTGTTCAGCGAAGGCGAGGAGCCGTCGAGCGTGAAGGCGTTGCTGGAGGTGCGCGTGACGACCCAGTAGCGACGGAGGCCGCCGCTGGTGCCGTAGTTGATGCCTGTCAGTCCGTTGACGTTGGTGATCTCCACCTTTTCGCCCGTGCTTAGGCCATGATTGGTGGACGTGACTGTGATGGTGCAATCGGTGTTCGCGCACTCGGCGACGGAGCCGGCCGAGGTCCACGTCTCGTAGTCGCGGGAATCGCCCTTCAGGAAGAAGGTGTCGCCGGACGGGTCGTCGATCGTGATGGTGGAGCCGACGGGCGTATTGAGCGGCGTGCCGCTGCCGGACTTAGAGATGCCCCAGAAGAACAGCCGGTCGGACTCGCTGAAATCATGGTTCGCTGTGGTGATGACACGGTAGCGGCAGTCGGCGACGTAGCATTCGGACGACGTACCGTTCGAGGAAAAGTCGCGGAAGGTCGGGCCGTCGGTGCCGTTGAGCGAGAAATTGTTCCCGTCACGGTATGTGATGGTCCAGGTCTCGCCCCAGGTGTTGTTGACCGTCTCGCCTGTGCCGCTCATGCCTACATTGTTGATGTAGACGAGATCGCCGGTGGCAAAGCCGTGGCTGCTGGCGGTGATCCGCATTTCACAGTTGGTGTAGAGGCAGCGCTGCGAGGAACCGCTGGTGGAGTCCGTCGATCCGGACGGCGGCGAGGTGTAGGTCGACGTGCCGAGATTCTGCAGCCAGATGTAATATGGCGAGGACGTTGTGCGGTCGGCGACCTTGTACTTGTTGCCGTTCAGGAAGTCATAGCTGCCGCCGGCGCCCGTGATGACGACCGTATCGCCATTCGAATAGCTGGGGTTGGACGACAGGCGAACGCGGATGCGCGAATTGCTGTTCGTCTTGGTGATCGCGGATATGGCGCGCGCGGCGCCATTCTTCCACGTGGCGTTGGTCGTGCTCTTGCCCGAGTTCGTGCGCCAGCCGGCCGACTCGATCGTCTTGGTCGTGGTGGAGCCGTTGCGCCATGAGACATTACTGATGCTCGTTGAGCCGCGGATCTCGCCGCGCAGTTCGGCCAGAGCCGAAGCGGCGATGTGATCGTCATCGATGTGGACACTCGCCGACCACGGAACGACGGCCACTTTCGAGAAGAACGGCTCCTGGGCGGTTGAGACGACTTCGTCGATCAGGATCTTGGAGGCGGCCTTGAGGCCGTTTATGCGCGTCGTGTTCATCGAACCCGTGACGTCGAGCGCCAGCGTGACTTCGACATTGCTGCCGCCACGGCGGACTTCGCTCTCAGCGTTGACCGTGACGTAGGGCTGGCCCACGAGCGGCATGAAGAAGGTGTTGATGTCGACCGAGCCGCGCAGCATCAGCGCATCGTCTTCGCCGCCGATCTCGACCAGTTCCAGATTGATGGGATCGTCATGCGCCGTCTTGAAGTTCATCTCGACGAACTTGCGGGCCACGGCGTCGAGGTCGGCGTCCTCGTTCAGCGTCGAACCGATAGCAAGGGCTGCGGCGTCAAGCGCGGAACCGAGTTCGAAACGAGCCAGGAAGGCCCGGCCGCCATCGATGGCGAGACCCGTGCAGACGCACAGCGGCACAGCCATGAGCGCGAACTGCATGGCGAAAGCGCCCTGCCGGTTCTTCGCGAATTTTCCGATCTGCCGAAGCATGATGCAGTCCCGCTTTCCGGGCGCCACGCGGCGCCCCACCCCAGATCAATCAGTCGCTGATGTATTGAATGGCGCCGCCGTCATCGGCCTCGCCGTCGATGGAGATTTTCCGATCGATGCGCGGGCGCGAGTAAGCGGTCTTCTCGATGGCCATCAACCCGCCACCGAACAATTCCGTCAGCACGCTTGAGTAGTTGTACCGGACGCCGACACGGACGACGGTTTCATCCTCGATGCCCATGCCGGCCGCTTCGGTGACATCGAACGCATACGACGTTCCGGCGACGCGGCGCCACATGACTTCAGGATCGGCATCGTCGCCAACGAAGCCGATTGAAGCGACGTCGAGATCGAGATTGTCCGTGGTCTTCAGCGGCTTCATCATGAATACCGCAGCGTCGTAGATCTCCCCGATCGCCTCGGTCGTCAGCTCGGACTCCCGCGAGATGATGTCGGCGACCTGGTGGACATAGCGCGTGGCTTCTTCACTGGCGCGGAAGCGGAAAGACATCTCGAACACGCCCATGACGAGGAAGATCAGCGCTGGCGCGATGAGTGCGAACTCGGCGGCGGCGATGCCGCGGCGGTCGTTTGCGAAACGGGAGAAGGGGTTCATGTTGCGCATGGGATCAGGTCCACGGCTCGTTCTTGACGATGCAGAACGAGTTCACGATCGCGGGCAGATCCGGCCCCATCTGGAACAGTTCAGCCATGAAGGGCGTGACGAACTCGTGGTGGATCGAGGCGCGCACGACAGAGTACTGGTTCGGCCCGCCCGGCTCGAACACGAAGTTCGAGGGGAAGCCGTCCGCGTCGAATTCGGGCGGGGGGTAGGTGACTTCGTTCAGGGCGTCGAATGCACGCACATCGAAGACGATGGCGGTGCAATCGATCATCTGACCGGCTTTTTCACAGGCCTCGTCGCGGAACGCCTGCTCCATGTTGGCGGCGGTCTGGACTTCACCCGTCTGCAGGTTGCGCGTGGCCTCGTAGACCACGTGATTGAGCGCATACGTCTTGTACTGGAAGAGCACGAACTCAACCAGGCCGACGATCAGCATGAAGAAGACAGGGGCCAGCAACGCGAATTCGATCATCACGTTGCCAGACCGCGCTCTTCCGAGGCGCTTCTGCGGTTGCATGGGTGTCCCCACCATTGTTGGCAGTCTGCAACATGAGGCCTCAGCCTTAATTCCTCGCTTCATGGAACCGGCGATTTCGTTAGAATCCGGCGCATTCTGTTCACACTTGAGCAAGCAGCCGACTGGACGCCGTGGTGAAGCAGACGTAAACGCGACGGTATGCCAAGCATCGTGACCGCCGCCGTTATCCTGATCGGAGATGAGCTTCTCTCCGGACGCACACAGGACACCAACCTAAAATCGCTCGCGGATTTCCTGAATCCGCTGGGCGTCGAGATACGCGAGGCGCGGATGATCCCCGACATCCACGCCACCATCGTGGCGACCGTGAACGAGCTGCGGGCGCGCCATGACTATGTTTTCACGACGGGCGGCATCGGGCCGACGCATGACGACATCACGGCTGACGCGGTGGCGGCGGCGTTCGGCCGCAGCATTGATGTGCGCGCAGATGCGCTGGCGATCCTGAAGCCCTATTACGACGCGCGGGGACAGGAGCTGAATGAGGGGCGGCTGCGCATGGCGCGCATCCCGGACGGGGCGGAGCTGATCCTCAACCCGGTGTCAGCGGCGCCCGGCTTCCAGATGGGCAATGTATTCGTGATGGCGGGCGTGCCCTCCGTCATGCGGGGAATGCTGCAGGATGTGGGGCGCAGGATCGAGGGCGGCGCGGTTGTCCACTCACGCACCGTGCGGGCGGCCGGAGCGCGCGAAGGCGACATATCGGCGCCGCTGGGCGCGCTGGCCAAGGCGACGCCAGAGGCAAGTCTTGGCTCCTATCCTTTCATGCGTCTTGTCGCGGGAGAGATCGTGTTCGGGACCAACCTCGTCGCCCGCAGCCGCGACAAGGCCGTGGTTGATCACTGCATCATCGCGATAATGGAGATTGTGAGATCGCTCGGCGCGACGCCCGAAGCAGATCCACAGGATTGAGGGGGAGAGACATGAGCGAAGCCGCCGAACCCATTCTGCTGATCGAGCGCGACGGGCCGGTCGCAATCCTGACGCTCAACCGCGCCAAGCAGCTCAATGCTCTGTCGGTGGCGTTGCGCGTGAAAATCGTGAAGACGGTTCGGGCGCTGTCCGCCAGCGACGATGTGCGGGCCATCGTTCTGACCGGAAACGGGCGGGCGTTCTCTGCGGGCGTCGACCTGAAAGAAGCCGGACAAAAGGGCTTCTCGCTGGGCGTCGGCGAGCGGAAGGCCGAACCTGTCCCTGATATGGATATGGCCTCGGCGTTTGCAAGCTGCCCGTGGCCGGTGATCGGCGCAATCAATGGCTTTGCGATCACGGGCGGGTTTGAACTGGCGCTGATGTGCGACGTGCTGCTCGCCTCACGTGAGGCCAGGTTCGCCGACACGCACAGCCGCGTGGGCTTGATGCCGGTATGGGGCCTGTCGCAGAAACTGCCGCGCATCATCGGGGCGAGCCGCGCGAAGGAACTATCGCTGACGGGCAATTATCTCGAAGCGGAGACGGCGGAGCGCTGGGGGCTGGTGAACCGCGTGCTGGAGCCCGAAGCCCTGTTACCGGCGGCGCGCAAGCTGGCGCATGAGATGGCGGGCGTCGATGGCGGCTTGCTGAAGCGGATGAAGGCGGTGATCGATGATGGTCTCGCCCTGCCCTTGCCCGAGGCGTTGAAGATGGAAATCGAACGCGGCTCGGCGAACAATTCCGCCGTGACGCCGGAGGCGGCCGAGGCGTCGCGCAAGACGGCAATGGAGCGCGGGCGGGAGCAAACGAGTTGAGCCGGACTTTCATCTATGACGGGCCAGAGCCCGTGCGCATCAACAAGTGGCTGGCGAATTCCGGCGTGTGTTCGCGGCGCGAGGCGGAGGAACTGATCGCGGCGGGCGCAGTGCTGATCGATGGCGAGCGCGTGAGCGATGTGGGGCGCAAGATCGCGCCGGGGCAGACACTGGTGCTGACCGATCGCGCGGAGCTGGGACTTGGCGCGCAGGTATCTGTCGTCATCAACAAGCCCGTGGGCATTGTCTCGGCGCAGCCGGAGCATGAGCAGATACCTGCGGCGCGCCTGCTGACGGCGGAGGCGCAGGTTGGCAAGGGGATCGTGCCGTCCTCGCGTGCGAGCCTGCCGCCGCTGGGCCGGCTGGACCAGGATTCGCGGGGGCTGCTGCTGCTGTCTGAGGACGGCGTGCTGGCGAAGGCGATCATCGGGCCGACGAGCGAGGTCGACAAGGAATATGTCGTCACCGTGAAGGGCAAGGTGGATCGCGCGAAGATCCAGAAGCTGCGTCACGGGCTGGAGCTGGACGGGCGGCAACTCAAGCCTGCGAAGGTGACCTTGCAGGACACGCAGATCCTGCGCTTCGTTCTGACTGAGGGACGCAACCGGCAGATCCGGCGCATGTGCGAGCTGGTGGAGCTGGAGGTGGTCGATCTGGTGCGCGTGCGGATCGGGCCGCTGGAGCTGGGCGACCTGCCTGAGGGCAAGTGGCGGCACCTGACGGCGGCCGAGCGCGATGCGCTGATCGCGGCGAGTGTTTGATCTGCGGGTTGCCGGGCGCAGTTTCCACAAACACCAAAAGCTCCACGACGCTGATGCGTCTGGAGGTTTGCTGTAGCTCTGGCCCCACATGGAGGGCCGGGGACGCGGGAGGCCCCGCGTGGTTGGCGTCGTCAAGAAGGTTCGCGGCTCCCGCGTCCCCGTGCAGACATTTTCCGCCGGCTTCGAGCAATGGCGTCGTTTCAG
>JAVBYB010000409.1 GCA_030824255.1 bacterium | reverse complement strand
GGGGCTGACGCCCGCGATGATCCGGATGGAGTTCCTGGGCGCGAGCCGGAGTTAGGGCGGGCTTGCGCGCCTACCGGAACAGGATCGCCGACAGCCTGCGCCGGCCTTCCTTCGTGACGTCAGCTTTCGGGCCGGCGGCTTCGAAGATCTTCAGCAGCTGTTCCTTCGCGGCGCCGTCCTTCCACGCCATGTTCTTTTCGAGAATGGCGAGGAGCTGGTCGGCGGCTTCTTCCTGTTTGCCCTCGGCGGAGTAGAGCGCGGCGAGGTCGAAGCGGGCGTCCCAGTCGGTCGGCGTGTTGTTGACGCGCGTTTTCAGCTCCAGCGTCGCGTCCGGCGCGGAGGTGTGGCTGAGCAGATCGAGCGAGGCGAAGATGCCGACGGCTGACGGATGCTTGCGATTGGCTTCCGGGATCATCTCGGCGATCTGCCGCGCGCGTTCCACATCGCCTGCCTTCAGGTAGCAGCGGGCGAGCCCTGCGATGGCTTCGATATTCTCCGGCTCCTGTTCGAGAACGACGGCGTAGATCTCGGCGGCGGCCGGGAAGTCCGAGGCGTCGGACGCGTCTTCGGCGGCGGCGAGAAGTTCAGCCACGGTGGGGCCTGCGTCGGGACCGGCGTCGCCCTTCGCCTTGGTGATGAAGGCGCGGACCTGGCTTTCGGGCAGGGCGCCCATGAAGACGTCCACAGGCTGGCCGTTCTTGAAGGCGACGACGGTGGGGATGGATTGCGAGCCGGTCATGCGCGCGATCTGGGAGAAAACCCCCGGGTTCTTGTCGACGTCGATCTTGACCATCTTCACGGCGCCATTGTTCTCGCCGACGATCTTCTCGAGCATGGGGCCGAGCGAGCGGCAGGGGCCGCACCAGGTGGCCCAGAAGTCCACGATAACGGGAACCGTTTTCGACGGCTCGATCACGTCGGTCATGAAGGTCTGGTCAGTGCCGTCGCTGACGTGCGGGCTCTTGGGTCCGCCAGCCGGGGGACGACCTGCGCCTGCGCCAATGATGTCCACGGAACATGCTCCTGTTGTTCGTTCGTTCGCCCCCTAGATGGGCGCGGAGGGGCGAAACGGCAACGCCCTCAGGCGCCGCCCAGCTTCGCGAAATCGATTGGGGTGACGGTATGGCCCGTCGCGGCGGCAAAGCCAAGGAAATCACCCCTGGAAATGGCCGTGGTCATGTCGCAGCGCAGGGGGTGGAAATTGAGGGTTTCGTGGTCCAGCAGGCCCTGGTCGGCAATCAGACGAACCTTGCCCACGGCGTCATTCATCACGGCGAGGCCCGTGACGGAACCGGGGGTGACGCCCAGCGCCTCCCACAGCAGCGCTGAGTCCGTGAAGGAGAGCCGCTGGCAGCCCAGCGACCGGTGCAGCTGATTCAACGGCAGCACAGTGGAGTGGAGGGCGCAGACGAGCACCAGCTGGCCTGACTTGTCCTTCATGAAGAGGTTCTTGGTGTGCCCGCCGGGCATGTCGGCCTTGACCAGGCTGCTCTCGGCGACCGTAAAAACCTTCTCATGCGTGACCGTCTTGGTGACGATGCCCAGCCGGTCGAGCAGGGCGAAAAGCGGCTTTTCGGGCGCGCGGGAAAAGTCGTCCGGGGCGGGCATGGGGCCGCGCGGGAATTCCGCGGCTGGAGAGGCGCTTTGATCTGTCATGATCGCTGGTCTAGATGTCTGGCGACGTGACGTGAAGGACCCTTCCATGCGGCTGGACTGCTACAAGATCCACGAGTGGGCGCCGGAGATCGTGCCGGGTCAGGGCCGCAGGGCCTGGATGGACGCCTTCCAGGATCGCCATCCCTATCGCTGCCTGCCGCTGACCATGGCGAACTGCACGGGCTGGGAAATTCTCTGCCCTGTCGGCCTCACCATCGAGTGGGATGGCGGCATGCTGGAAGCCGGCATCAAGATCACGGGCGACGAGCCGTGGCCGCCGGTGAAGAATGTCGCTGACAGCCATTTCCGGCGCGGCATCGTCACCTTCCACACCGGTCATCTGTTCCGCACCGAGCCGGGCTGGCGCGTCTGGACGATGGGCCCGCCGAACGAGCCCAAGGACGGCATCTATCCGCTGCAGGGACTGGTCGAGACGGAGTGGCTGCCTTTCCCGTTCACGATGAACTGGCAAATGACGCGGCCTGGCAAGGTGCGTTTCGAGAAAGGCGAGCCGTTCTGCTTCCTCACGCTGGTGCAGGACCAGCCGCTGGAGCAGATCCAGCCCACGCTGAAGCTGCTGGCCGACAACCCGAAGCTCAACGAAGAGTACAAGGCGTGGGCCGAAAGCCGCGGCACGTTCAACCAGAAGCTGCTGCAGCGCGACCCCGAAGCCTCGAAGGCCGGCTGGCAACGCCACTACATGAAAGGCCAGAAGGTCTCCGGCGGCGAAGCCGAAACCCACCAGACCAAGCGTAAGCTGAAAGCACCAAAGCCGGTCGCCAAGCCGCTGCCGGGTCTGGGCGGCGGCTGAGCACTCGGCCCGCGTTAAGAATTGCGTTGCCGACCCCGCGCGGAAAGTGGCGCCGCAGCCCCTTGCGCCCGGCCCGGCTTTCAGCTTATAGACCGCCCTCCCGAGGCCTTAGGGCCCATTTACCCAGCGAGCGGGCGTAGCTCAGGGGTAGAGCACGACCTTGCCAAGGTCGGGGTCGGGCGTTCGAATCGCCTCGCCCGCTCCAGGTAAATTCCTGACAATCAGGGTTTCGACGTCGCTTCACAGCGGCGCGAAGCCTTGTGTCCGGTTGCAGGTTTTGATCCCCGTCTTTTGATCTCGGTTCGTGACGCATCGCGGGAGCCGGTCTATCTCCCAATGCCATGAAGATCGTCGTGGCAGGCGGAGGGATAGGCGGGCTCAGCGCGGCGATCGCGTTGAGCAAGGTGGGATTCGAGGTCGAGGTCATCGAGCGCGCGCCTGCGCTGACCGAAGTTGGGGCGGGCATCCAGCTCTCGCCGAACGCGACCAAGGGACTTGCCGCCCTTGGCGTGCTTGAGGCGGCCGTGGCGGTGTCGTCGCAGCCGGAGCGGCTGGAGATGCGGATCGGCCGGACAGGGGAGAAGGTGTTCTCCATCCCGATCGCGAAGGAGGCGCGCAACCGCTATGGCGCGCCTTACCTCCATATCCATCGCGCAGACCTGATCGCGCTCCTGAAACGCGCGGCGGAGTTTGCGGGCGTCCAGGTGCGTCTTGGCGCGCGCGTGTCTGCCTATGTCCGCGACGTGGATGGGTTGCGCGTGGGACTGGATACCGGCGCCATCGTTCCGTGTGACTTGCTGGTTGGCGCGGATGGTGTTCGCTCGACGGTGCGACGCCAGATGCTTGGCGAGCAGGAGCCGCGCTATACTGGCGCCGTCGCCTGGAGGCTCACCGTGCCGGCGGACGTGGCGCCGGACCTGCCGCATGCGGCCATTGTCTGGGCGGGGCCGGGACGGCATGCCGTGACCTATCGCGTGCGACGGGGCGAACTGATCAATTTCGTCGGCGTGACCGAGACCGAGAAGTTTGCTGGCGAAAGCTGGGACCAGCCGGGCGATATTGTCGAGCTGGCGGGCGACTTTGGCGACTGGGCGCCTCCCATTCCGGACATCATCGCATCGGCCGCGTCCTGTTTTTCGTGGGCGCTGTTCGATCGCGATCCCCTGCCGACATGGTCGGACGATCGTGTGACGCTACTGGGCGATGCATGCCACGCCATGCCGCCCTTCCAGGCGCAGGGCGCGGCGATGGCGATCGAGGACGCCATCGTGCTCGCGAAATGCCTGCAGGCGGACGGCATCTCGGAGGCTTCGCTGAGGCGCTATGAGAAAGTGCGCAAGCCGCGCACGACCAAGGTGCTGGGCAGCGCGCGGGCGAACATGGGTGTGTTCCATCGCTCCAACGCGATCACGCAGGCGGCGACCTATGGGCCGATGAAGCTGGCGGACCGGCTGTTCCCGTCCTTCGTGCGCTCGCGGCAGGACTGGATCTATGGCTATGATGTCCGCCATGTTCAGGTCTAGCGCTGCCCTCGTGGTTCTTGTCCTTGCCGCAAGCGGGACCGCCTGCGGGCCGGAGACGCGGGCAGCGTCTGACGCCGTTGTGGCTGATGTGGCGGATGCGGGGGCGGCGTGGCCGCTGTTGTTGCGGCATTGCCTGAGTTCTGCGGATTGCGATCCGATGAGCAATTTTGGCAGCGGGGCAGGTGAAGCGTCGGGCTATGTCGGGTCAGTCGCTTGGAATGCGCAGACGAAGGCGCGTGTGACCGAGGGCGCGGCGGATTACGGCGCGCGGGTTGTGGTCAGTCTGTTCGGCGTTCGCGGCGCTGGCGGCGAAGCGGGACGGCCGCTGACGATAAGCGAACTCCCGGACAATCTGGGCGGACAGAAGGCCAAGCGGTCCACGCTGTCGATCGAATACCGGATGCCGTCGGACACGCTCGAGCCGTACGTCCTGCAATTCATCTCGCCCTTCCTGACAGACGTTCTGGAGGATGAGGCGCGGCTTGAGATTGTCGGCGCCTCGGGCGTGCTGTTTGCGGCGACCGTGGGCGGCATTGAGCCGCCGCCGACACCGGTGAATGGGCGTTACACGCCGCCGAAGTCGCTGGTGTTCATGGCGTCACGCAATCTGCGCGATGGACCGCTGGCGCCCCTGATGACGGCGCTGGCCAAGGGCGAGACGTTGTCGCTGAAGCTGATGGATGGCGCCGGCGAGCTCATGCTGCAGGACGCGCTTTACACAGATGGGTATCAGAGCGCCGTGATGCTGGGGCGGCAGGCTGTCGCGGATCCGGAAACGACGACAGGGATTGCTGACCGCTGCGCGAAGCTTGCGGGTGAGCCGGACGCGTTCTGGAAAGTGGCGAACGTCACGCCGGGTCTGCTGATTTGCGATCCGCGCCTGCCGGAACAGCGGCGCTAGCGAACATATACGCTAGGCGTCGCCGAGGATCAGCGTCGGGATGTTGAGCGTACCATCGCGGACGCTGAACACCTTCGTGCCGGCGCGGCGGCCGGGCCGGATCGAGGTGACAGCGAAATTGCGGCTGAGAAGCCGCGCATGCGCGGCTTCGATGTCCGGCACCTTCCACGAAAGCCCCCAGAGCTTGTCGGGCTGGTTGCCGGGGCCGGCGGAGAGCTTGTGCGCCAGCTCGATGGTGAGGCCGCCAAGGCGGAAGAACATCAGGCGCATGTCCCAGTCCGGATTCGAGCGGTCGAGCGCGAGGCGCAGACCCAGACGGGCGCCGTACAGCGCTGTGGCGCGATCCGGGTTGGCGGTGTTGATCACGACATGATCGAGACCGGAGACGATCCCGGCGTTGCCCGGCCTGTAGACCATCGGGTCGGGCTGCTTGCGGGCGAGGGCGAAGATGCGCACGCCATGCGTTCCCGCATCGTCGAGCCGCATGCGTGACCAGTAGCGGGCGCGGCCTGAGCTTGGGTCGGTGCTTTCGCCCGGAACGATCTCGTCAGGGCGAAGGCCGCGACGGTCGAACGTGGCGCGATCGTCGGCAAGGTCGTTGGACGAAAAGATCAGCGATTTGAGTCCGGGCCCGTCCTGTTCGATCATCGCGTGCAGACGGCGGGCGAGGGGGCCGCCGCCGATGGGCGACATGATTTCGAGCGCGGTGTTCTCGAGCTGGAAGATAACGGTGGCCGAGCCGCCGGGATCGGAGGAGCGCCAGTCCGGCTCGCGGCCAAGCAGGGCGCAGTAGGCGTTCTCCGCGTCGTCGGCCGAGGGGCAGACGACAAGAACGTGGTCGAGGCCGGTGATCATCGCGGACTTGCGCTCAAGAAGTGCGGAACGATTCGAGCGTTCCTGTCTGCGCACCATCCGCCGCAAAATTGTCAGGCGCAAGCCAGCGGGCCAGCGCCGCCTTGACGCGCGGCCAGTCGGCATCGGTCAGCGCATACCAGGCGGTGTCGCGGGACTGGCCCTTGGTGACCATGTCATTGCGGAAAATGCCCTCGAACACGAAGCCGAAGCGGACGGCGGCGCGCTTGGAGGCGAAGTTCAGCTCATTGCATTTCCACTCATAGCGTCGGTAGCCGAGATCGAAGACGTGGCTGGCCATGAGGGCCAGAGCTTCCGTGGCCTCAGGTGTGCGCCTGAGTTTCGGGCCGAAGGCGACGCAGCCGATCTCAGCGCTGCCGTGCGCCTCGCGGATGCGCATGTAGGTGCACATGCCGAGGATTTCGTTATCGCGTAACCCGCAGATGACCATGGTGCGCCAGCCATCGCGCATGGCGGTGGCGGCAAGGAAGAGCTGCAGGTCCTCCGGCTGGAGAAAGGGGCCAACCGGCATCCACGCCCAGAGGTCTGCATTGGCCTCGCCGCCCGTCGCCGCGAACAGGCCGGCGCCATGGAGCGCCCAGTCGAGCGGCTCGAGGCGCACGCGGTCTCCGTTCAGCACGGCCAGGCCGGGCGTGTTGCGCGGGGTCCAAGTGGAGAGCTCCATGGGGGAGGGGTAAAGCGGCGCG
>JAVBYB010000060.1 GCA_030824255.1 bacterium | reverse complement strand
GGGAAACCTTCCTTGGCGACCCAGACGCATGGAAAGCATCCAACAAGCGCCTCGAAGCTGCGACCCCGGCAACTGTCCGCACGGCAGCGCAGTCCTGGCTCACACGCGGTTCCTACACACTCAGCGTCTTGCCTTTTGGCGATCCAGCCGCCACCGGCGCCAAGGTCGATCGCTCGAAAATGCCTGAGCCTGGTCCCGTCGCCGAAGCGGTCTTTCCGAAGTTCGAGACCGCCACGCTGACCAATGGCGTGAAGGTCATTCTCGCCGAGCGTCACGACGTGCCGCAGGTGACCGTCTCCATGGTGCTCGATACCGGCTATCCCGCTGATCTCGGCACGATGAAGGACGGCCTGTCGGGCGTCACCGCCAACATGCTGGACGAGGGCACGACGACACGCTCCGCTCTCGACATCGCCGATCAGGTGGATCGTCTTGGCGCGTATGTCGGCGCAAGCGGCGGCGGCGAAACCTCAAATGTCGAATTCTCCGCCCTCACGCCCACGCTCGATCAGGTCATGGCGATCTGGGCGGACGTGCTGCGCAACCCCGCCTTCAACGAAACGGACTTCAAGCGCATCCAGTCACAAACCGTGCAAAGCCTCGAAGCGCAGCTTCGCAATCCGGGACAGCTTGGCCAGCGTGTCATGTCGCGTGTTCTGTGGGGCGATGACCATCCCTATGGTCGCCTGCTGACCTCGACCGAACTCAACGCGCTGACGCCGGCCGACGCTGCGGCCTTCCACAAGGCTTGGTACGGACCCAACAACGCGACGATCTATGTCGTGGGAGACACCACGCTGGCGGAGATCACGCCCAAGCTGGAAGCGGCGCTCGCCGGCTGGACCAACGCGCCGAACCAGCGCGCCGTAACGGCCGCCGTACCGCGCCAGGCCAAGCCGTCGGTTTACATCGTGGATCGTCCGAACTCGCAGCAGTCGACCATTCTTGTTGGCTCGGTGCAGCCGCCGCGCGATCCGTCGAAGGATACGTCTGTCTCCGCCTTCAACTCACTGTTCGGCGGGAATTTCACCAGCCGGCTCAACATGAACCTGCGTGAGGACAAGGGCTGGTCCTATGGCGCGTCTTCCTTCCTCACCAACTCCGGCACGAAAGGCCCGCGCTCCTTCCTGATCAATGTCGCGGTGCAGACAGACCAGACCAAGGCCTCGCTTTCGGAGATCCGCAAGGAGCTTAATGATGTTGTCGGTCGTCGTCCGCCGACGCCTGCCGAGCTCAACACGCAGCGCACCAACACGCTGCTGGGCATGGGAAGCCGTTGGGAAACGTCCAACGCGGTGATCAACTCTCTGGTCGAGATCGAGCGGGTGGGGCTGCCGGCCGACTACTGGGAACGTTACGCCGATGCCTATCGTGCCGTAGCCCCCGCGGATGTTCAGGCGATGGCGAAGCAATTGATCCCCGACCAGAACCAGATCTGGGTTATCGTTGGCGACCGCGCCAAGATCGAGAAGGGCGTGCGCGAGCTGAATTTCGGCGACGTTCACATCGTCGATGCAAACGGCGAGCCAGTGCAGTAGGTCGAAAATGACAAAGCCCTCGTCCTGATCGACAGGATGAGGGCTTTTATCTGGAACCTGTTCGCTACTGGACGCGCAACTTATCTAGTGGACGCGCAACGTCAGCGAGTCAGAGGTGGCGAAGCTGGCTGGCAACTCGGCGGTAACGCGCGTCTGGCCCGGCGACACCGGAATTTCGAAAATGTTGTTGCTTGCGTCTTCGACGTAGACACGCTGCCCATCGTCGGTCGCGAACAATTCCATGCTGATCGCATCACCATCACGTTTGAAATCCATGATCGCGCTATCGACTTCCACAGCAGGGCCTGAGCGATCCGGCAGAATCGCAGTGACGGCGACCGGTGTGACCGCAAGACAAAGGCCTGCAGCGATCGCGATCCCTGCTGCTATCTTGCGCTTGCGCCGCTTCGGAGCCAGTCGCGCAGCTGTAACGTCGCTTAGTGCGGCGTGAGACGCGAACTCGGTGTTGTTAAGAGTGTATGAACCAGCCATGCGTTTACAACGCGGCCAAACCAAAGAGGTTTCGAAGAATAAGCCAAGCCTCGCGTAGCGCGAGTTTCGCTTTGTTTTCCGGGCTAAAAACAAGGTGCGCCGATGGTGCTACCGGAGAGCTGACGCTTACTTGCCCTTGGTCTCGGCCGCCTTGGCGGCTTCTGTTTCGGGCGTCGGCTTCCGGCGGCGAAGGCGAAGGGCATGTCGAAGCTTGGCCAGCCGCTTCCAGAAGCGCCGCCGTTCCGGCACTGGCAAGGGTTCAAGGTTGTTGATGAACTGTTCGGCGCAGGCACGCCAGGAATAGGTCTCGGCATAGGCGCGCGATTGCTCGCGCGAGCACTGAATCGCTTCCTCACATGCAATCTTCAGGTCGTTGTTCACCGCACCTGCGCCTGACCCCGGGATCAGGTCGCGCGGACCCGGCACGTTGAAGCCTGCTACCGGCGTTCCCGCCGCCATTGCTTCCAGGATCACAAGCCCGAACGTATCGGTCAGGCTCGGAAAGACGAAGCAGTCCGCGTTGGCGAAGCACGCTGCCAGTTCTTCGCCCTGCTTCACGCCAAGGAAGTGCACATCCTTGTGCTTCTCCTTCAGCGTCTCCAGCTGTGGCCCGTCACCGACAACAACTTTGGTGCCGGGAAGGTCTGTCTCGACAAAAGCCGAGATGTTTTTCTCGACCGCGACACGACCGACATTGAGCCAGATCGGGCGCGCCATACCCTTGAAGGGTCCGCCATCTTCCTTGCGCTTTGCGGGATGAAAGAGGTCGGTGTCGACGCCGCGCGACCACGGAATGATGTTCTTGAACTTCTGCGCCGCCAGCTCGTCCCGCATGGAAGCGGTCGCGACCATCACGCGACCGGAGTATTTGTGGAACTCGCGGACATACATGTAGCCCATCCAGGTGGGCAGGAAGAAGAAACGCGCCGCAACATATTCGGGAAAGCGCGTGTGGTAGGCGGTCGTATAGGGAAATTTGAGACGCAGGCAGACGGCGCGCGCGGCCCAGCCCAGCGGCCCCTCGGTGGCGATGTGAACTGCATCAGGCTCGAATTCGAGGAAGCGTTCCTCGATGACCTTCTTGGCGCCGAACGCCAGCTTGATCTCGGAATAGGTGGGGAGGGGGATCGTCTTGAAGCCGTTGGGCGAGACGATGTCCCACGTATGACCCATCTCTTCGCACTCGGTGATCACGCGTTTCATCGTGCGCACGACGCCATTCACCTGCGGGTCCCAGGCGTCCGTTACGAGCATGATGCGCATTGCGGGCGCGATTCCCTTTTGGCTGCAGGCGCCGCCTGAATAGGGGGGCAGGCCGCCCACGTCCATGGCCGCTGTGGATTAAGCGGGCTGCCCCGGCGACAGGGTCAGCTGGCTGGCGGCTGGTAGCGCTGTCCCGCCCGCGTTTCGACCCTGAGCGGCTTGGCCGATGTCGCCGGGAAAACAGCCTTTACCTGATCAAACAGGCGGGCCGCATCGGCGTCGGTTCGCGTGTCGGCGCACAGCGTGACTTCACCCTCCAGCCCCCAGCGCTGACGGTCAACCGCCGCAATACCTTTGTCGCCGGACAGCAGGGCGTCGACCTTCTGCAGCACGTCGCTGTCGATGCCAGTGCCGATGCTGGCAAAATCAACCTTGAGATCACATTCCGCCTGCGAGGCGGCATCCGGGCTTGAGGGGTGTTCGACGGGCAACGCCGTGCAGGCCGATAGAAGCAGGGCGAGTGTGGCTGTGCGTGCAATCATCCTGTTGAGGTGGAGCGGCGGGCGAGACTTTCAAGTTGATCCGGAGTAGGGCCGTCGGCCAGATATGCATGTTCCAGGACATAGAGTGTCAGCCATGTCGCAAGCCAAGTCGTCCCTGCCGTCACCCGACGCGCTCGATGCCGGCAAGTACGAGGATGAGGCCGCCCGTATCGCCGAACTGCTCGGCAGACCCGCCCTTGATCCGGCCGAACGCCGTGCCGCCGCTGCCGCTGCGCGCGACATCGTCAACAAGGCTCGCGCCGAAACACGCCGCTCCGGCGTCATGGAAAGTTTCCTCGAAGAGTTCGGCCTGTCGAACCCTGAGGGCCTTGCTCTCATGTGTCTCGCCGAAGCGCTCCTGCGCGTGCCGGATGCCGACACGGCGGACGCGCTGATCGCCGAGAAGATTTCCTCCGGCGAATGGTCGGATCACAATGGTAAATCGGATTCGCTTCTGGTCAACGCCTCCACCTGGGGCCTGATGCTCACCGGTCGCATCGTGCAGCCCCCGGAGGACGCCGAGAAAAACCCCGGCGGCTTCATGCAGCGCATGGTGCGTCAGGCCGGGGAGCCGGTGATCCGCGCGGCGATGATGCAGGCCATGCGGATCATGGGCGGCCAGTTTGTCATGGGCCGCACCATCGATGAAGCGCTGAAGCGTGGTCAGCGGAATGTAAAGAAAGGCGAGGCTGCGTCTCACTCGTTCGACATGCTCGGCGAGGGCGCGCGCACCACAGCTGACGCCCGGCGCTATTTCGACAGCTACGCCAACGCCATTGGCGAAGTGGGCCGCGCCAAGACCGGATCGTCGCCTGAAACCGCTGACGGCATCTCCGTCAAACTGTCCGCCCTGCATCCCGCCTACCGCGCCGTACAGGGCGAACGCGTACACCGCGAGCTTTATCCGATGGTGGTTGAGCTTGCGAAGCTCGCCGCCAGACAAAACATAAATTTCACGCTCGACGCCGAAGAGGCCGACCGCCTGGCTCTCTCGCTATCACTGCTGGAACGCCTTGCCCGTGAGCCCGACCTCGCGAAATGGACTGGCCTTGGTCTCGCCGTGCAGGCGTACCAGAAGCGCGGCGAAGCCACGATCGGCTGGCTGGGTCAACTCGCCACCGATACCAACCGCCGCCTGATGGTCCGCCTCGTCAAAGGCGCCTATTGGGACTCGGAGGTGAAACGCGCCCAAGTCGATGGCCAGCCGGACTACCCGACCTTTACCACCAAGCAGGCGACCGACGTTTCCTACCTTGCCTGCGCTGACGCCCTGCTGAAGACAGGGCCGTCCATCTATTCGCAGTTCGCCACCCACAACGCACACTCGCTCGCCGCCATCGAGCTGATGGCGAAACGGGCGGGGCGCAACGACTACGAATTCCAGCGTCTCCACGGAATGGGCGTCGCGCTCTACAAGGCGGCTGGCCGCGAGCGGTCGGTGCGCATCTATGCACCGGTCGGCGCTCACCAGGACCTGCTGCCCTACCTCGTCCGTCGACTGCTTGAGAACGGTGCAAACACCTCGTTCGTCCACTCCTTCCTAGACGAGGGCGTCCCCGCCGAGCGTATCGCCGCCGATCCGTACACAACGTTGTCGGCGGCGCCTTCGCGGCATCCCAGAATTCCGCCGCCGCCGAACCTCTATGGCCCCTCGCGCATCAATTCAGCTGGCCTCGATTTCAGCCAGAAAGTTGTGCGCGAACGTATCCACAGTGCCGTCACGAAGCTGGATGCGGGCGGCACAATCGCGGCTGGCCCGATCGTCAACGGCGAAGCCCGCACCACACACGGCGAAGCTTTGAAGGCGCCCGCGGACGCCCATCGCGTCGTGGGCGCCGTCGCAACAGCCACGCCCGCCGAAATAGATGCGGCCTATGTGTCCGCCTGCGCCTACCAGCCGGAATGGAACGCCCTCGGCGGCGTCAAACGCGCGGATATTCTTGAAGCCATGGCCAACGCCATGGAACGCGACACGGATCACCTCATCGCCATTCTCGCGCGTGAAGGCGGCAAGACGCTGGACGATTGCATTGCCGAAGTGCGCGAAGCCGTCGATTTCTGCCGCTACTACGCCATCGAAGCCGAGACGAAATTCAAAGGCCTTGAAGCGCTGGCGGGGCCCGCGGGCGAAACCAACGCAATGGAGATGATGGGGCGCGGCGCTTTTGTCTGCATCAGTCCGTGGAACTTCCCGCTCGCCATCTTCACCGGACAGATCGCTGGCGCACTCGCGGCCGGCAACACCGTGCTGGCCAAGCCAGCCGAACAGACGCCCGTTATCGCTTTCGAAGCCGTGAAGTTGTTCCACGCAGCCGGCCTGCCGCCCGCTGCGCTTCACCTGCTGACCGGCGATGGCAAGGTCGGCGGCAAGCTGACCGGCGATCCGCGCTGTGCGGGCGTCGCGTTCACGGGCTCCACCGAGGTCGCGCGCATCATCAATCGCACATTGGCGGCGAAGGATGGCCCCATCGTTCCGCTCATCGCGGAGACGGGCGGTCTCAATGCACTGTTCTGCGACACGACAGCCCTGCGCGAGCAAGTGGTGGATGATGTCGTAATGTCTGCCTTCCGCTCTGCGGGGCAGCGGTGTTCGGCGCTGCGCGTTCTCTTCCTGCCGCATGAGACGGCCGACGAAACAATCGACATGATCAAGGGCGCGATGGAAGTGCAGATCATCGCCGACCCCGCCGAAGCTTCAACGGACATTGGCCCGATCATTGATGCTGAAGCGCGCGGCCTGCTT
>JAVBYB010000574.1 GCA_030824255.1 bacterium | reverse complement strand
GGCAAACTGCCCGCCCGGCCAATGCCGCCACCGGCGAATGGCTGTCACCGCTGATGCATACGCGCCCGTGTCGATGACCGGGCGCGTCGCTTCATCTGCCTTTGGAAAGTCGAGGAACAGCTGCCCCGACTGGCTGGACGTCATGGCGTTCCCGACGTGTACAGCTCCCAGCCGCCGCCAGCGCCATTGCGCAGGTCAACGCCGCGCGAACGCAGATCAGACGCCAGCTGCTCCGGCCGGCCCGCGTAGGAGAACGTGATGTCCGCCCCCGACACCGTGACAGACTCCACGTTGAGATCGCGCACCAGGCGCGAGCCTTCGAGGCCCTTCCGGATACGGGCCCATTGCGTGATGTCCTGGAACTTCGCGATCAGCGAAACACTCGTCGCGCCAGTGGATCGCACCACGGACGCAGACTTCCACGCGCGCTCCAGTTCCGCCACTGCGCCAGCCTGCGCCGAGCCAAGGCTCACGAACGGACCGACAACGCCAATGGTCGGGTTCGGCACCGTCGTTCGCATGTCGGTGAGGCGCACATAGTATTGCGGCCCCTGCATGTAGGCCTCGGCGATCACGCCATGATCCGCACCGGTAGACGAAAGCTCGGCCTGTATGTCGCCCACATTCGGACGCTGCGACCAGCCGCGCGTCGAAGCCACATAAGGCGCCAGCGCCGTATCATCCGACTTGCCCGCGCCGCCCTGTCCCACCCATTGCGACGCCCAGTCGGTGGCGTTCACATTGGACGCCGCGACCGGAACCATCAGCGCCAGCGCCGCCTGCGTATCAACATACGGAACACCGCGCTGGTCGAGATAGGCGCGCACCTCATCGCCACGGAACGTCCACGTCACCACGCCCGACGACCGGATGCCGCCGGCCACCGACGAACTCTTCGTCTCGCCGACAGTCACATAGCCCTGATACAGCCGCGACACCGCGGACGCCTCAAGCGGCTGTGTCGCCCGCGCCCGATCCTCAGGTAGGGTCAGCCGCTCGATAAGGCGCTGGGCCCCGACCAGTCTTGCGGCATCCCTGCCCTGACGCCCGGCATCAGCGGCATTTGGCGCCACGGCATCAGCCGTCAGATCCTTCACGCGGTACACGGGATTCTGCGCAAAAGCGGCCCCGGCAAGCGCAACGGAAGCAGCAATAAGCGTGACGAATCTGGCCATTATCTTCATGGGGCGCAGTCGTACCAGCGCCTTCCGGCCAATGTAAGGCAGGTTGTGCATGATCCCTTCGTGGTGCTGGCGATAACCCGAACTATCGTGTTAGTGGCCGCCCATGAGCGGTGACGAATCCAGCAAGCCCATGACCTATCGCGACGCAGGCGTCGACATCGACGCGGGCGACGCCCTCGTGGACGCCATCAAGCCCCTTGCCGCATCAACACGGCGCCCCGGCGCAGATGGCGCGCTCGGCGGCTTTGGCGGCCTGTTCGATCTGAAGGCCGCCGGCTTCAAGGACCCCGTGCTTGTTTCGGGTACGGACGGAGTGGGCACCAAGCTCATGCTGGCCTTCGCCACCGGCCGTCACGAAACCATCGGCATCGATCTCGTCGCCATGTGCGTGAACGACGTACTGGCCCAAGGCGCCGAGCCACTTTTCTTCCTCGATTATTTCGCGACCGGAAAGCTGGATACCGGAACGGGCGCCAAGGTCGTTTCGGGAATCGCCGAAGGCTGCCGCCAGGCGGGCTGCACACTGGTCGGCGGCGAGACCGCCGAAATGCCCGGCATGTATGCACCCGGCCATTATGATCTCGCAGGCTTCGTCGTCGGCGCTGTCGAGCGCGAAGACATCCTGCCGAAACACGACCAGATGAAAGCCGGCGATGTACTTGTGGCCCTTCCCTCGTCCGGTCCGCACGCCAACGGTTACTCGCTGATCCGCAAGATTGTTGAGCGCTCGGGTCTCGCCTGGGATGCGCCCGCGCCGTTCGAGCCGGGCAAGACGCTTGGCGAAGCCCTGCTCGCGCCGACGAAAATCTATGTGAAAGCCCTGCTGACCCTCATGCGCCACAAGCGCATCAAGGGCCTCGCCCACATCACGGGCGGCGGCCTCACCGAGAATACGCCGCGGATGTTGCCGGATCATCTGGTTGCCAGGATCGACCACAAGGCGTGGCAATTGCCGCCCGTATTCCAGTGGCTGAAGGACGTGGGCGGCATGTCCGACGAGGAAATGCACCGGACGTTCAACTGTGGCGTCGGTATTGTTCTGGCCGTCGATCCCGTCATCGCCAATCCGCTGATGGAGCGACTGGCAACCGAGGGCCACGAGCCCTTCGTCATCGGCGAACTCGCAAACGCGTGAGCATCGCAGAATGACCCGCAAGAAGCTGGGCATCCTGATTTCCGGCCGCGGCTCCAACATGGAGGCGCTGCTGCAAGCCGGCGTGAATGCGGATTGTCCGTATGCGCCCGTGCTCGTGCTATCGAACAAACCCGATGCCGGCGGGCTGGAGAAGGCGCGCGGCTATGGCGTCGCAACCGCCGCTATCGACCACAGGCTTTATGGAAAAGATCGCGAATCCTTCGAGCGCGCGATGGATGCAGAGTTGCAGGCGGCAGGCGTGGAACTTGTGGCGCTCGCCGGCTTCATGCGCGTGCTGACGCCGTGGTTCGTCAACACATGGGCCGGTCGTCTCATCAACATCCACCCGTCCCTGCTTCCGAAATATCCGGGCGTGGACACGCACAACCGCTGCCTCGACGCGGGAGACACGGTGCACGGCTGCACAGTGCACCAGGTGACGGCGGGCGTGGATGAAGGCCCACAGATCGGCCAGGCCGAGATCGACGTCCTGCCGGGCGACACGCCGGACACGCTTTCGGCCCGTGTGCTGAAGGCCGAACACCTGCTCTATCCGCGTTGCCTTGCTTCAGTCGCGCGCAAAGCCGGAACACGGACGATGGAGACGGTCGTTGTGGATGGGGTCGAGGTGCGGCTGTACGCGCCACGCTAGACCCTGCTTCAGACAGGAATGCGGCTCCTGGCTTCCAGTCTCTGTTCGACGCTGGCTGGACGCCGCCCGCAACTCGCGGCTACCTACCCGCCATGAGCACAGAGATCGAAGCCCGCAAGGCCCGCGCCTATTCCTGGTTCCAGGAACTACAGGCTGATATCATTGGGCGCTTCGAGGCGCTGGAAGATGCCGCGGGGCCGCCGCTCTACAAAGGCGCCTCCGGACGATTCGAGAAGACACCGTGGAAACGCGGCGACGGCTCGGAAGACCTGGGCGGCGGCACGATGGCCATCATGAAAGGCCGTCTGTTCGAAAAGGTCGGCGTCCACGTCTCCTGCGTCTACGGGGCGTTCGCGCCTGAGTTCGCGAAGACCATCCCCGGCGCAGACAAATCCGATGGAAAATTCTGGGCGGCCGGCGTCTCCCTGATCGCGCACCTGGTCAATCCGCGCGTGCCCGCCGTGCACATGAACACCCGAATGCTGGTCACGTCAGAGAGCTGGTTCGGCGGGGGGGCGGATCTCACGCCGCTGCTGGCTTACCAGCGCGAGCAGGAATATCCGGACACGATCGAGTTTCACGCCGCGATGCAGGCGGCCTGTGATGCGCATCCGCCCGTCGACTACGCGGCGCTGAAAAAGCATTGCGAGGAATACTTCTACCTGCCCCATCGCGACGAACCGCGCGGCATCGGCGGCATTTTCTACGACCGCTACAATTCCGGCGACTGGGAAAAGGATTTCGCCTTCACGCAAGATGTCGGCCGCCATTTCGCGGACGTCTATCCAAAGATCGTGACGCGGCGGATGGCGGAAAGCTGGTCGCCTGAACAGCGCGAGGAACAGCTTGTACGCCGCGGCCGGTATGTGGAGTTCAACCTGCTCTATGATCGCGGAACAACATTTGGCCTCAAGACCGGCGGCAATGTCGCCAGCATCCTGTCGTCCATGCCGCCCGTGGTGAAGTGGCCCTAGATGAAATTTGATCCCGGAAGGGGGAGCTGCCTTCCGGGATCCAGTTTGCTTGGGAGCGAGTCTGCTTAGTGGACGAGTCCAACCGAGCCGCAGGTAGCTTCGGTGACTTTGACATCGGCTTCCGCGACGTGGAGGCCGAGTGTTTCGAGAAGCTTGTCGACAGGATTGAACAAGAGCTTCTGCGCGATGGACAGACCGCCGAGCTGCAGGCCGAGGCCGGAGCGCACGGGCTTGTAAGTCTGGGCCGCGATATCTTCCTTTGTGAAGGTAACCTTCTTTGACTCGTTACTACCGAGCTTGACCGGTATGCGCGGCAACAGCGATGCCTTCACACCGACGCTGGCGGCTTCGGTCTTGGCTTTCAGCACGACCTCGGCGGAGCCATCGGCCTTGCACCGTATGTCGTCGATCTCGACCTCTGCATTCGCCAGCGAGACATCGACCCTCACCGCCGTCAGCGGACTGAAACCAAGCGCGCCGACGTCAAGGCGGAATTGCGAGGTTTCAACCTCATCGCCTTCGCCTGCTCGACCCAGATAAGTCAGAACCTGCGGCTTCTCGCCTAGATACAGGGACGCGTTGGCGATGGAGCTGTCGCCCAGCACGCTGGCGAGATTCACCGCCACTTGGTGATCCCCATCCGACAATGCGGCGGACGCCGTCAGCACTTCGCCGACGCTGATCGGAAAGCTCTTGCCGGCCAGCAGGCTGTCAATCGGCAACCCGCCAATGGAACCGGGGTCGATCATTTTCGACAAAAGCACCTTGTTGCCGGACGCCGGCTCGGCCTTCTTCAGCAGCACGAGTACATTGCCCTCTTGCGTCGTCGCCGCCATGGCATCCACGATCTTGCCGACAGACACCGGCGCAGTCAGCACGTCGTCGAATGTCAGCGCCTTGATGTCTGCCTTCACGTTCAGGGCCTGCAGGAACTGCGCGGCATCGACGTCGGCGGCGACCAGGGATTCATAGTCCATGACGGTCAGCTTGCCGTCGTAACCGAGCAGGGCATCAAGTAGCGCCGCGCTAAGGCCGCCCTCCACCCGCACCAGACGCGAGCCCACCGTGATCGAAGCGCTGGTGCGGCGTGCGGCGCGGGCCGTGGCGTTGATGGTGAAATCGGGGATCATCCCACCGAGCATCACCTCGGTCGCCGGAATGGCGGCCGTAACTTCAACCGCATTCAGTGGCGAGTCATTGGGAACGAACCGGTTGCCGACTGTGACGCCTGCGTCAGGCGTATAGCTGCCGCGCGTGAGGGTGACGTTGGCGATCTTGCCGATCTGGCCCTCGATCAGCGCCTTGGCGGCGCCGCTCGTGACGTTGCCGGATTCCATGATCATCATCGCAGCCATGTCCACGGCGGACTGAAGCTTTCGTTTGGCCATGTAGAACGAGACCTGGTTCATCACGATGGCGGTCAAGACCGCGAGCACCATCGCGCTGAAGGAGAATATCGTTACGACCGAACCGCGCTCGTCGCGCGCCAGGCGCCGCATCACGTGTCAGCTCCGTCGCCATCAGTGACGATCGTGCTGTAGCTCAGCGGAGAGGCCGGCAGCGGTAGCAGCTTGTCCAGCGCATAAGCCGGATGGTTCGACATGTCGTAGGTGAAGGTGAGACGGCCCACCTCGCTGTTGCCGCCCTGGTCGAAGGAGAACTTCACCTTCGCCGCGTCCAGCATCGGGAACTTGTCCTGAATGGCGGTCAGCTTGGCCTGGGCAAGCGTCTCCCGCTCGCTGTCGTTGAGACCGCCGATCGTCGCCCGCGCCGTCTCCGCCGCCATCTGCTGAAGGCTCAGCGAAGTGGCGAAGATCGAGCCGTAGGCCAGGATCGCCATCACCAGCAGCAGCAGGAACGGCGCGATAAGCGCAAACTCGACCGCCGACGTCCCGGTCCTGTCGCGAGAAAATGCCCGCATGGATCACCCTGTCGTTTCTCGGGGGCTGCATTTCCCAACCCCATCCCATTCATGTGCTTATAGCACGCATCTGCTTAACGCAGCCTGAAATGGGTATGTGAAGTTCCGGCCAGCCGATCATCCCGCCAGGGCTAGATGCGGCTCAGCAGTTCTTCGCGGTTGAGGATGAAATCGCTGGAAATCCAGGCCTCTTCGGCCTTTCGCAACGCCTCGCCGATTGCCGGACCCGGCTCCCGGCCCGCCGCAAGCAGGTCCGCGCCCGACAGCGGAAGCGTCGGCGCGGGCCATGTTTCGGCCACCACCAGCATCTCGGCCCAGGCAATATCGTCGCTTTCCGCCCACCCCAGCATCGCCTTGTCGCGCACCACCTGCCAGCCGGACCGGTAGACCGCGGCGTGGATCTCCGCCGTGGTCGATTCAGCGTGAAGCGGCGTCGTGTCGGCCGCAGCCCGCCCCAGCCGGTCCCGCTCCTCGTTCGACACCTTGAGCCGGGCGGCAACCGCCCGCACGGCCTCGCCATCCTGCCAGAACAGGCTGAGAAAGCGCGTCATCACATCCGGCGCCAGCTGTTCGTACGTCTCCAGAGTCACCAGCCGCGTCAGCAGCCCCAGCCCCTTCGCCTCCGGGAACAGCTGCCCCAGCACGCCGCCCGCCGCCATCGCCTCCAGCGTCGCCA
>JAVBYB010000510.1 GCA_030824255.1 bacterium | reverse complement strand
TCAGGTTGAACCCGGCTTTTGCATCGGGCTTCTCCGGCAGGCTCACACCCTGCCCCTGCATCATCGCGTAGGTATCGGAATACCACGTCGAGCCCGGATAGTTGTGGCCCAGAACGGAAGCCGCCTGCTGCGCCTGGCCCGTGAGGCCGATCGACAGATAGGATTCTGACAGGCGGTGCAGGGCTTCCGGCACGTGTGTCGTGGTCTGGTAGTCAGAGATCACCTTCTTGAAGCGATTGATCGCCGCGAGATGCTCCGAACGCTGCAGGTAATAGCGTCCGATCTCCATTTCCTTGCCCGCCAGCTGGTCGCGGACCATGTCCATCTTGAGCTCGGCATCGCGCGAATAGTCGGACTCCGGGAAGCGCGCCGTCACCTCATTGAACGCACGCAGCGCGAGATCCGAGCGCGCCTGATCGCGGCCCACGTCGATGATCTGGTCGAAATGGCTGACCGCCACGAGATAATAGGCATACGGCGCGCCGTCGCCGCCTGGATGCAGGGCGATATACTCCTCAGCGCTCGACATTGCCTTTTCATAGTCCCGCGCGCGATAGCGGGCATAGGCCGCCATCAGCATGGCGCGCTGTGCCCACGGCGAATACGGGTGCTGGCGCTGCACTTCATCGAACTGGGCTGCGGCGACGACCCACAAATTGCGGTCGAGGCTGCGCAGGGCGTCATTGTAGATCGTCTCAACCGGCCGCTCGATATAGGCGAGGTCCGTCTGCCGCGAGGTTCCGGCGCACGCCGTCGCCGCAAGCAGGGCGACCCCGGCGGCCAGACCAACCTTCAGGCTTCCGGCTTTGAAGCCATCCTTGGAACGCATGAATCCTCACTCGGCAAGTAAACGCCCGTTCTTCTAGACCAGTCCCGGCTAACCGTCCAAGCCCAATGGCTGCGGCCCCGTGCCCGGAAAAGTCTCCGAAAGTCAGGGCTTGGCCGGGGAAGTGGACTTTTCTGCGGCCACGGTCTTGGCGCGTTTGACGCGTCCGCGGCTCCAGGCGCGCAGACCCAACATACCCGCGCCAATCGCCAGCGCCCCGAAAACCAGCAATGGCAGGGCCGCCGCCACAAGCCGGATTATCCCGCCGACAGTCCGCGCGAAAGCCGGGGCAAAGTCCCCGAACGCATCCGTCACCGGCCGCCAGATCGACTGGGACGCCGGAGCGTATTCCGCCTGATAGGAGAAATTCACGATCGACATCGACACGCGCAGCTTCAACGCCGCCAGCAGGGACTGCCGCGCGTCAATATCTCCCTGCGCCTGCGCCAGCGACTGCTCGATCTCGAGGAGATCCGCCAGCCGTCCCGGCTTGTCCTCGATCATCTTCTGCAGCGCGTCCCGGTGCGCCACCATCGAACGAAGCCGCGCTTCGTTGTCCACGATTTGCGCCGTGAGTTCTTCCGCGCTGCGGTTGTTGGAATAGACTGACGCGCCAAACGGCTTCAGCCCCTCATTGACGCCCTGCTCGAACGACCGCACCCACGTCTCGCTCGCCCGCATGGACAGATAGCCGCTCGCGCCCTCCGCCTGCCCGATGGCATCGAGTGCCGAACTGGTGACATAGCAGTTGGTCGGCCCAGCATCCTCGCAAGTTTTCTTGTGTGCGTTCAGCAAGTCATCCATCTCGCCGGTCGGCACCGCGAAATTCCAGCCATAGGTGTAAGCCATCAAGGGCTGCGTTCCCGGAGGCGCCCCACCCCCGCCGCCATCGGGCTCCGGCTGGATGACAGGCTGGTCCATATCCATGGGTGCGGATTCCGCCGACGTCATCTGCGGCGGCGGAGGCGCCATCGCTGGCGCCATGGCCATCTTTGACGACTCATAGGCGACGCCATCCATGCCCGCCGCGCTCTGTGCGTAGTCTCCGCCGTCGCTGCATGCCGCCAGCGCCAGAACCAGCGCCACTGCCGTCATCGCACGAACCATGATCGTCCCCTTCAGGTTACACGTGTAGTCTCATCCCCGCATCGGGGCCGAAACAAGGCGAAGCGCGCCACGCACGGATGAACTTGCATTTAATCGGAAGACGTAGCGACACCCTCGCCTGTCATCCACGAAGCGCGCAGCGCGAGCCGGGTGGCGAAGTTTTATTTGGCGCCAGTTGGACGCCGCCCGCTCACATCCAGGCAAACGCGCTCTCATCCGCAAATACCGCGCGCAGCAATTGATTGTTGAGCGCATGCCCCGGCTGCTCGGCCTCATAAAGCCCCTCGATAGGCCCTCCCGCCAGGAACAGATCGCCAATCACATCCAGCAGCTTGTGCCGCACGAACTCGTCCCGAGCCTGCAGGCCGCCAGGATTGAGAACGCGGTCGCCCTCGATCACCACCGTATTGTCCATGGACGCGCCAAGACCCTTGCCCATCGCGTGCAACTGCTCGGCCTGATGTGCGAACCCGAATGTCCTCGCCCACGCCACCTCGCGCGCAAACGCGCCCGGCACCATGGTGAAGCTGATCGCCTGCCGCCCGATCGCCGTCGTCGCAAAGTCGATTACCACATTCATCGTGAAGCCATCCGCCGGAGACAGGCGCGCAAACTTCACGCCCTGCTTTACCTCCACGGATTTCAACATCCTTAGAACGCGCTTCGGCGCCGTCTGCGCCACGACGCCTGCACGCTCCAGCAACTCCACGAAAGGCTTTGATGACCCATCGAGTATCGGTAACTCAGGCCCATCCAGCTCAGCTATGATGTTGTCGACACCCAGCCCCGCACACGCCGCGAGGAAATGCTCAACCGTCGCCACCGACACGCCAGCCGCATTTGTCATGTTGGTGCCAAGCTCGGTCGTCGTGACCTGCGTCGCCAGAGCCGGAATCTCATTCGCGCGATCCGTAATATCGCTGCGGACGAACATGACGCCAGTTCCCTCGCCCGCCGGCTTCACGACCAGCGACGCGGGCTTACCCGAATGGACGCCAACGCCCGAAACACTGGCTGTAGCCGAAATGGTATGCTGCCGCTTCATGCCCGTGAGCTAAAGCCGCCGGCGCGCCAGCGCAAGACAACCCCTGTTGCCAGTTGTTGCGCGGCTTCAGGCGGATGGGATGGTTAGGTCCGCTGCACTGGTATAAGCACGCTGACTGGGAATGGGGATAGCGATGATGGGTCTACCGGACAAAGACCTGCCGCCGCTGAATGGCGCCCATAGCCTTGGCTGCGCGTTTAGCTGATCGGAGACCCGCAATGTATTCGCTGCTGCACACGTACATCCGTTCCCGGAAGACTCCGACCCTTCTGGATTTCCTGCTGCCGCGCCTTGTGGACGAAGACTTCTGCCGCTTTGCGGATTGCGGCGCTGGCGTCGGAAATTTGTCGATGTCCTATGCGGCGACGATCCAGAAAGCCTTCCCGAATGGCGTGCCCGACCGCGCCAAGGTGGCGGTGTTTGAGCCCCTGCCCGAGAACTTCGAAGTCATCCTGAAATACATTGGCGGCAAGCCTATGTTCGACCTCCAGCAGAAGGCTGTCGCCGACTACATTGGGACGGCGAACTTTCATGTCCCAAACCGCGTCCAGGGCGCCGGGCAAGGCATGTGGGCGGCGAAAACCTCCTACAGCGGCATGTTGAGCACCCACACCGGCAGCGATCACATCACTGTTCCGGTTACCCGGCTCGATCAATACGAGCCCTACGACTTTGTGAAATTTGACCTTCAGGGCGGCGAAGTGTCCGCCATCGCCGGCATGGGCAGCAATCTGGACAAGGCAAAGCTCATCTATGCCGAGATGCAATTCCTCAAGGCGGAGAGCACCGCGAAAATCCTGCATGATGCCGGCTTCGTGGTTCTTTTTGATCGCATGCAATTCGGCTGCTCCAGCGATGACGTACCTCTGGCCGTCTTCGATGACTGTGGCCTCGAATTGGTCAGGTATACCGGACCCAAGGCCAGCGGCTTCGAATCATTCGGGTTCCTCACCTTCAAGCCCGGAAGCTCTCCCATAGATCCGGACACGCTGAGCCTTCGCGCCGACCTAGTGGAGAAGCTCAGGGCCGCGGGCCTTTCCTATTTGCAGACTGACGTGCTCGCGCTCCATCCCCGCATCGCAGGTCATGGCTTAAAGCAATTCGCGGATCTGTAGGCTCGCCCCGTTTGATCGCAACCAGAAAGCTGTTGCGAGTTGTTGCGGCACAATTTCGCCTGCGAGCGATGGCTCGATTTGGCATCCGGCAAGGGAGGCCGTCATGGACGCGCAAGACGCCACCCGTCGCAAGCTGATACTTGGCGGCCTCGCATTCGGCCTCGCACTCCCCGCCTGCGCCCAGCCTCCGGCCGAAGCAGGCATTCGCCGCGATCTCTACAATGGCGAGTTGCACCGGCAGCCTGTGGACCAGCATGCGTGATATTCGCCTGGATCGCCATCCGGCCTGACGCGCGCCGCCGTGTCTGCTAGGTCCGGCGCATGGAACTCCCCCTTCGCCTTCGCCAGTCCGTGGACGCACTCCTCACCGGGGTCAGCACAAACGATCTCGCCATCGCCACGCAGGCGCTGTCCCAGCGCTATCGCAACGAGGTGCGCGATGGCCGGCTCCACATCTCGGATTCGCGCGCCGCCCTCGCCTACATCGCCACGCGGATGCCGGCGACTTACGCCGCCGTCCACGCCAGCCTGTCGGCTTTCGCTGAGCGCGCGCCTGACTTTGCTCCGCGCTCCATCCTCGATGTCGGCGCAGGCCCCGGCACGGTGATCTGGGCGGTCGCCAACCTGTGGCCCCAGCTTGAAGCCGCCACGCTTGTCGAATCCAGTCCCGCCATCCGCGCCATCGGCGAGAAGCTGGTCGCGGAAACATCGCTGCAGCGCGTCGCCTGGCACGCCGCCGACCTTCGCAGCGGCATTCCCGACACGCCGCACGACCTGGTCACGCTCGCCTATGTCCTCGATGAACTCGCGCCGGCCGACCGCGCAGCCCTTGTCGAACGTCTCTGGTCGCTCGCCTTTTCTGCGCTCGTCATCGTCGAGCCCGGCACCCCGGCAGGCTGGCAGCGTATCCTCGACGCCCGCGCTACGCTCATCGCCGCGGGAGCCCACATCCTCGCCCCCTGCCCCCACGCCCTGACCTGCCCGATTGCTGCGCCCGACTGGTGCCACTTCTCGGCCCGCGTTGCCCGCTCGCGCATCCACCGCCTCGCCAAAGGCGCTGAAGTCCCGTGGGAGGACGAGAAGTTCATCTACCTCGCCGCCGCGCGCATGCCTGCGGAGAAAGACGCATCGCGCGTCCTCACGCCGCCTGAAAGCGCCACAGGCCGTGTGCGCCTGAAGCTCTGCCAGCCGACCGGGACAGCCACCCACCGCCTGATCACCCGGCGCGAAGGCGATGTCTTCAAACGGGCGCGGCGGGCGGACTGGGGTGACACGATCAGCGAGTAAAACGGGCGGCCCTTGAAACCGACATGGTTTAGATATATCTGATATTTCGACATATCGAATAATTCGATATGTCGAAATGAAGGACTATCTATGTTTCGCACCTATCTGGACGAAAAACGCCATGGGCGGCGCTTCGCCCGCGGCCCCCGCGGCGGCCATCCCGAGCATGAAGACGGCGGCCATCACCATCGCCGGCATGGCGGCGGCGGGCGCGCACTTGCCCGCTTCTTTGCACATGGCGACCTGCGCCTGGTGATCCTCAACCTGATCGCCGAGAAGCCGCGCCATGGCTACGACATCATCAAGGCCGTCGAAGACTCGGTCGGCGGCGCCTACAGCCCCAGCCCAGGCGTAGTCTACCCGACGCTCACCCTGCTCGAAGAGCTTGGCTATGTCGTAGGCTCCGCCGACGGCGCGAAGAAGCTCTACACCATCACCAGCGAAGGCCATGCATTCATCGCGGCCAACCGCGCAACGCTCGACGCGCTGCTCGCGCGCATGAGCGAAGCCAACCCCGGCTCGGCTCGCCTCCCTGCCATCGTACGATCGATGGAAAACCTGAAAGTCGCGCTACGCCTGCGCCTCGGGCGCGGCTCGCTCACCGAAGCCGAGATCGAAGCCATCGCCGCCGCGATCGACGCGGCAGCCACGACAGTCGAGAAGGTCTGATGACGACAGCCTCCCCCTGCATCTCCCGCGCCAGCATCCAGACAGAGAAAGCCGCCGGGTATCTCATCCAGCTCTGCAAGCATTTCGGCCACAAGACCGAAGCGACCTACGCCGACAACAAGGGCCGCATCGTTTTCGAGGCTGGCGTCTGCGACCTGGACGCCATGGACGCGGGCGTGCTCGCGGCCACGATCACAGCACAGGGCGAAGACCAGCGCACGATCGTCGAAGGCGTCATACAGCGCCATCTGGTGCGCTTCGCCTTCAAGGAAGAGCTACAGTTTCAATGGATTCCGCAGACATGAGCTGAGGCAGCCACAGCTGCCCCAGACAGTCCTAGGCGTTGCCCGAGCGGCGCAGGAAGGCCGGAATCTCGAGATCGTCGTCGAAGGCCTCGTCGTCAGCCACCGGCTTGGCGACAGGCGCTGCAGGCTCATCCGCCGGCTTGGCCTTCCAGCCGAACAGCGAGGCGAATGAACGGTCCTTCTGCGTCTCGACGGCAGGCTGCGGCGCGGGCGG
>JAVBYB010000402.1 GCA_030824255.1 bacterium | reverse complement strand
CTCCGCCGGGCCCGACGCAGTGACCGGCGCCCGCCGCGTCCTGTCTGACCTTCTGCGCGTCCGGGGCGAACCGTGATCCCGCACAAGGCGCATATCCTCGCCGTTGACGACGACGACCGCCTGCGGGACCTGCTGAAGCGCTTTCTCTCGCGCGAAGGCTATGACGTCACCAGCGCGAAAGATGCGGCCAGCGCCCGCAAGCTGATGACCACCATGAGTTTCGACCTCGTCATCCTCGATGTCATGATGCCTGGCGAAGACGGCCTCTCCCTGCTGAAAAGCGTGCGTGAGAAAAAATCCGACACGCCCGTCATCCTGCTCACAGCGCGCGGCCTGCCCGCCGAACGTATCGAAGGCCTTCGGATCGGCGCCGACGACTATCTCTCCAAGCCGTTCGAGCCGGAGGAACTTGTCCTCCGCATAGGCTCCATCCTCAAACGCGCAGCGCCCGAGACACCGGTGGAAGAGATCAAGCTTGCCGGCATGATCTTCCACGTCGGCAAGGGTGAACTGCGCAAGGATGGCCGCATTGTTCGCCTCACCGAGAGCGAGACGCAACTCCTCTCCATTCTTGCTGGCCGCGCCGGGGTCGCCATTTCGCGTCACGAGCTTGCCATGCTCACCGCTGCCGGCGTCGAGCGCTCCGTCGATGTCCAGGTCACCCGCCTGCGCCGCAAGATCGAGCGCGACCCGCGCGAGCCCGTCCACCTGCAGACCGTGCGCGGCGTGGGCTACCGGTTGACCGGGGAATAATTCATGCGCCTGCGCGACTACACACCGCGCGGCTTCAACGCCCGCAACCTGCTGATCCTCATTGCTCCGATGATCGTGTTCGTCGTCGCAATGACGATCTACTTTTTTTACACCCATGTCGAACAGGTGAACGACAAGCTCTCGCGCGGCGTCGTCGACGAACTCGCCTTCCTCGAACAGCAGCGACAGGACGCGCCGGAAGACTGGCCGCGCCTCGTCGATGGCTTTCGTCGCGCTGGCCTGCTCGACATTTCCTTCACACACGGCACAAGCGAGCTGGTAACGCCCCCCGGCAACGGTGATTGCTGCATCGAATTCGGCCGCAATCTCGACGTCCGCTTTCCCGGCCTGCCCAAGGTCTACCGTTACCTCGCGGGTGATCTTCTCACCGTGCGCATGCTGCTGCCCGACGGCCTCCTCGAAGCGAGGCTCGACCGAAAGCGCGTGATCATCATCAACGCGCACATCTTCATCGTGTGGTCGGTGATCTTCAGCGTCCTTCTACTGCTGACCTCGTACCTGTTCCTGCGCAACCAGATCCGTTCGATCCTGCAGCTGTCCTGGGCCGCCGATGCTTTCGGCCGCGGCGAGGACGTGCCGAACTTCAAGCCATCCGGCGCCATCGAGGTTCGCAAGGCCGCTCGTTCCATCATCCGTATGCGCACGCGCATCCTGCGCTACACCGATCAGCGCACCGCCATGCTCGCCGGCGTCAGTCATGACCTGCGCACGCCGCTTGCGCGCCTGAAGCTCGAACTCGCCCTCGCGCCGAAGGATTTCGATACCACGCCAGCAAAGAACGACATCAACGAGATGGAGCGTATGCTAGACGGCTATCTCGCTTTCGCGCGCGGCGAAGAAGGCGAACAGCCCGTCCAGTCAGATCTCGTCGCTCTCGCCCGTGAAGCCGTTTCAGCAGCCAGCGCCCGTTCACAACTCGAATTCGTGGCGCCGGCTCCAGTCCAGATGCGCCTGCGTCCGCTTGCCCTGAAGCGCGCAATCACCAATCTCGCCAACAATGCCGCCGACTACGGAAAACAGGTGCGGGTCACTGTCGCCTCCCTCTCGGGCGAAGCCGTCATCACGGTAGAAGACAATGGCCCCGGCATCCCGTCGGAATATTACGACGACGCCTTCAAGCCCTTCAGCCGTCTCGACGCTGCGCGCAACCAGAACGTCTCCGGCGTCGGCCTGGGCCTCACCATCACACGCGACACCGCCCGCGCCCATGGCGGCGATGTCACGCTGGGAAAGTCAGAACTCGGCGGCCTGCGCGCCATCATCCGCCTGCCGCTCGATGCGGAACGCCCCAAAGGCATGGGCGACGAGGACGACGAGTAGATGGGCGCCGCGAAAGGCGGGCAATTTTATCTCGGGTTCCTGAGCGCTGGACTAATGTATTTTGGCGTCATGCTGATCGCCTTGTACGGTTTCTATTTCGTGTTTCTTGGAGGAGGCCAACTTCTCAAGGACTGGCGACTGGAACTGATGATTTGGACAGTGTTCTTCCTCGTTTTTGTGGGAGGAACCTACATCAGCTTCCGATTGAAAACGCGGAAAGGCTATCCGCCCGAGTGGGACCGGTTGAGATGCTGGGCGTGCGGCTGGAACGCATTCACCCTGGGCATGGGACCAACGGGCTCAGACTGAACGCCTCTCAGCCTGCGCTGGAGAAGTCGCGCCGCGCCCCGATGATCGTGATCGTGAAACCGGCCACAACATCCAGCAGCATCATGAAGAGCAGCAGGAAGAACACGGACGTCCCAAATGGGGCGACCATCAGGAACAGCACGATCGCCACGACCAGAAGCAAGGTCGACAGGGCGTGATTGAACAGCGTCGCCGTGCCGGTGCCGGTCGCCTTGAGCAGGTCGACGAACATGAAGATCAATCCGATGCCGATGATCATGTCGCCCCAGCTGACGCTCCAGATGCTCGCCGAAGGCAACTCGAACGACATCAGGCTGGCTTGAAGGCCGGAGACGAAACCTGCGCCGCCTGTCAGTGCACCGATTACATAAAAGAGCACCGGAACCAGCAGGCTCGGAAACGCTGTCAGTGAGAATTTCATGCTCGCCCGCCTGTCGATTGCCGTGAATACGGCGCGCGCATCCGCGCGCCCAATGTCAAACCCGTCCGGGAAGCGACACGCGAGTCCGCGCTACTTCTTCTCTGCCTCGCGCGCCAGCTCCGCCCCGCGCCGCACGGCGGCATCGACAGCCTTGCGCATCAGGTCGGGCATCCCGCCGCCAGTCATAAGCACATCAAGCGCCGCCGCCGTCGTTCCGCCAGGCGACGTCACCTGCTTGCGAAGCTCCGCCGGCGACTCCGCGAACTCCCCGAGCAGCGCACCCGCGCCGATAATCGTCTCGCGCGCCAGCGCATTCGCCGTCGCTTCATCAAGCCCTGCCGATTTGCCCGCAGCCGCCAGCGACTCCACCAGCAGGAACACATAGGCGGGGCCGGACCCAGACACGGCCGTCACCGCATCCATCTGCGCTTCCTTAAGAGGGCCGGCGACGAAGCCCAGCGGCTCAAGCAGGCCAGCGGTCGCTGCGGCCTCCGCCTCGCCACATGCCTCCGATAACGCAAATCCTGTCGCGCCCATGCCGATCGCGCCCGGCGTGTTCGGCATCGCCCGTGCGACCTTCTTCGAGCCCAGCGCGCCGATGATCCGGTCGATCGTCACGCCCGCCATGATGGACACCACCAGCGTATCCGGCCCGACCCAGGCCTTCAGCGTATCCGCCGCGCCCGCAAACCCCTGCGGCTTCACGGCCAGCACAACGATATCAGCAACCTGCGGCGCCGGATTGAGGTCGATCAGCTTTGTCGCCGCCGCCTGACTCACGTCGTCGCCCGGATGGGGCTCGACAACGGAAAGCTTCGCGAGCCCCGCCGCGCCAAGATCAGCAATCCACCCGCGCGCCATCGCGGAGCCCATGCGGCCCGCGCCAACCAGAACTGCATGCTTGAGCAGCGCCTGCCCCGCGTTTGGGGGATAGCCCGCTGTCATGGCTTACGCCTCGCCGTGCGTCTCGAATATGACGGCGTTGACCGCCTCTTCGGCAGACTTGCCGGCCCACACGACGAAGTTGAACGCAGGGAGGAACTGGTCCGCCGCGTCCAGTGCGGCGCCCAGGATAGCCGCCACTTCGCCCGGATCGGGCGCGATCCGATCGAGCATCGGAATGGTGTGACGGAAAACCGCGACGCCATCCTCATTCCAGTAATCGAAGTGGCCCAGCCACAGCCGCTCATTGATGCGGCGGAGAAGATCGGAAATCGCGGTCTGCTTCGCATGTGGCGCACGCAGGTCCAGCGTCAGCGAGAAGTTCAGCGAGGCCGGCTCGTCGCGCCAGACGAACATGCCGCCGAACTCGCCCCACTTGGTCATCGACGCGCAATGCACGACGCCTTCTTCGGTGCGCTCACAGGCCCAGCCGGCGCCGAGCACAGTCTGCTCGATGACTTCCATCGCGCCATCCGTATTCGGCATGGAGAAAGAATCGACTTGCGACATCTGGTCCTCCCGGAATCGCAGGGCAAAACCCCGCATCCGATTCAAACGCTATAGGTCATGGCCACATCTAACAATGGCGGCTTGGTTAAGGCTTTGGTCAGACGAATCAGGCTCAGCGTCCGCCGAGCTTCGCTTCCAGATCGGCCACGCGCTTCTCCAGAGCTTCTGCTTTCTCTAGCGCATTTCGGGCCAACGCCTTCAGGGCATCCACTTCTTCGCGCTTGGCGAGATCAGCCTCGGCCACAATTCGCTCAGCCATCGACCGGAACAGGGCTTTTCCCTCGTCGCCAGCAGCCTGCGCCATGCCCGCAGCGCCCTGCATCATCTTGGAAATATCGTCCATGAATGCGTTGCGGGACTGCATTGTGCGCCTCTGCGGTAGACCCCGCCGTTGGAGCCGGTATCTATATGGCCTACTAAGCCCGGGATTTCAAAGCCGTCCCGCGCAGTACACAGGAATTCCGCATGTATCTTCCCCTGGAGATCCCCTTTCCGAGGATCGACCCTGCGGCGTTCACCATCCCGCTGCCCGAAATGCTGCTCGGGCCGATCCAGCTTGGGCCATTTCCCGTGCGCTGGTACGCGCTGGGCTACATTTTCGGCCTGCTGATCGGATGGTGGTATGCCGTGAAGATGGTCTCGACCGCCCGCCTTTGGGGCAGCGCGGAGAAGGGCCCGCTCCAGCGCGCCGACATCGACGACTTCGCCTTCTACGCGATGATCGGCATCCTGCTTGGCGGCCGCATCGGCTACATCCTGTTTTATACGATCCCCTACGAGTCCCATAAGATCTTCGGGCCCGGCGGCGACATCATGTTCATCTTCCGCATGTGGGAAGGCGGCATGTCGTTCCACGGTGGCCTCATCGGCGCGATCGTCGCGGTCTTTGCAACGGCCTACCTCCGCAAGATCCCGGTGCTCAGCCTCGGCGACATCGCGTGCGCCGCGGCGCCGATCGGCATCTTCCTCGTTCGCATGGCCAACTTCATCAACGGCGAACTCTATGGCCGCACCACGGATGTACCGTGGGCCATGCGCTTCCCCGACTACAACTGGGCGACTCGCGAATGGGGCCCGGTCGATGGCAAGCCCCTCGTCCATCCCAGCCAGCTCTACGAAGCAGCGCTCGAAGGCGTCGTGCTGTTCGCCATCTGCGCGCTCGCCGTGTGGAAGTTCGGCGCCCTGCGCCGGCCGGGACTGGTCGCTGGCATCTTCCTGGTCGGCTACGCGCTCGCACGCTCCTTCTCGGAAACATTCCGGGAGCCGGACAACTTCACGCAAGGCGTGATGCCGGAGTGGTTCACCATGGGCATGTTGCTCTCGTTGCCCATGCTCCTCGCCGGCGCCTATCTCATCTGGCGCGCCAACCGTGCGCCGGGCAGCGGCCCCAGCAGCAACGAGGTGAGGCCCGCGTGACCACTCCGCTTCGGAGGGGGACATGACTGACCTGCGCCAGCGGATCGTCGAAGCCATCCGCGTCAACGGGCCCATGCCCGTGTCGCTCTACATGCTGATGTGCCTGCACGATCCGCGTGACGGCTATTACGCCACGCGTCCGGCCTTCAACCATGACTTCACCACCGCGCCCGAAACCACACAGGTCTTCGGTGAGCTGATCGGCCTCTGGGCGGCTCATGAATGGATGGCGCTCGGCAAGCCCGGCGCCTTCCATCTCATCGAGCTTGGCCCGGGCCGCGGCGTGATGATGGCCGACGCCCTGCGCGCCGCCCGCTCCGTCCCCGGCTTCCTCGACGCCGCACGCATCTCGCTGGTCGAAGCCAGCCCCGCCCTCCGCGACGAGCAGGCCAAGCTGCTGGCGCAATACAGGATCCACCACCACGACGATCTCGATGACGTGCCCGCCGGCCCGTCCATCATCCTCGCCAATGAATTCCTCGATTGCCTCGCCATCCGCCAGTTCGTGCGCGACGGCGAGGTCTGGCGGGAACGTCAGGTCGGCCTCGACACGCAGGGCCATCTCGCGCTCGGCCTCGGCCCGCCCGGCGACCTGCCCGCGCACGTTGCGCCGAAGGGCGATCAGGTCGAATTCGCCCCCGCACTCGAAAACTTCGCCGACACCATCGCGCGCCGCCTCCTCGCGCATCCCGGCCGCGCCCTGCTGATCGACTACGGCCCCGCCGATCATTCGCCCGGCGACACGCTGCGCGCCTTCCAGATCGGCCGCCAGGTCTCGCCCCTCGCCGATCCCGGCGCGACCGACCTCACCGCCGATGTCGACTTCCAGCGCCTCGCCAAATTCTGCGAGGAGCGCGGCCTCGCCGTTCACGGCCCA
>JAVBYB010000403.1 GCA_030824255.1 bacterium | reverse complement strand
GTGCCGTTCTCGATTGTGCCTTGCGCCGTGTTGGTGACGACGCGGCCGCCGGTGATGGCGATGGTCTGCGCCAGCGCTGACGGCGCCATGGCGAGGATGGTTGCGGCGAGAAGAAGGTGGCGGATCATTTGCGATCTCCTTCGCCCGGTTGGCCGAGTTCGAAGTCTACGACAGGCTGGTTTGCGACATTGGCGCGATCCCATGTGATGGCGCCGTCGACGAAGACATAATCCGCGCGGGTGTAAACGCTGAACGGGTCGCCGGACCAGATGACGACATCGGCGGCTTTGCCGGCTTCGAGCGTGCCTGTCTTGTCGAGGATACCCATGGCCTTGGCAGGGTTGCGCGACAGCCATGTCCACGCTTCGGCCTTTGGAATGTTGATGCCCATCTTCGCGCCATCGGCCAGAGCCTTGGCGGCTTCCTGGTTCAGGCGCTGGATGCCGTTGGCGTCGTCGGAGTGGACGATGGCGCAACCGCCCTTGGCCTTGTGCACCAGCGGGATGTTTTCGCGGATGCCGTCATAGGCTTCCGCCTTGAAGCCCCACCAGTCAGCCCAAAGGGCGCCGCAGATGCCGTTCTCGCCGAGCAGGTCGGCGATCTTGTAGGCCTCTACACCGTGGTGGAAGGCGGTGACCTTGTAGCCGAACTCCTTCGACAGATCGATCACCTGCGCCATCTCGTCAGCGCGGTAGCAATGATGCTGCACGAGGATCTCGCCGTCGAGCACGCCCATCAGCGTGTCCAGTTCGAGGTTGCGATCAGGCGCGTTGGGTGGATCGCCCGGGCCCTTATCGTCCTTCTGTTCGGCCGGTGATCTGGTCTTCTTTTCCCATGCGTCGAAGTCGTTGTCGTACTTGTCCCACTTGCGCTTGTATTCGGCTGCGCGCTGCCAGGCTTCGCGATAGCCGGCGATGTTGCCCATGCGCGAGAAGGGCGCGCTGCCGGGGAAGCGGCCGCCGCCATAGCCGTAGACGCGCTTCGGGTTTTCGCCGCAGGCCATTTTCAGCGTGTACGGCGCGCCGGGGAATTTCATGCCCTGCGCGGTGCGCGCCGGGACGTTCTTGATGATCACGCCACGGCCGCCGAACAGGTTCGCCGAGCCGGGAAGCACCTGCATCGCTGTGACGCCGCCAGCCATGGCGCGCGTGAAGCCTGGATCATGCGGCCAGATCGCGTGTTCGGCCCAGACCTCCGCCGTGACGGGACCGGAAACTTCGTTGCCGTCCTGGTGAGCGGAGATGCCGGGAGAAGGATAGACGCCGAGGTGCGAGTGGATGTCGATGATGCCGGGGGTGACGAACTTGCCTGTGCCGTCGAGCGTGCGCAGGCCGGCCGGGACGGTCATCGAGGCTTCCGAGCCGATGGCGGTGATTTTGCCGCCCTGGATCAGCACCGCGCCGCCTTTGATCTCGCCGCCGAGACCGTCGAACACGGTGGCGTTGCGAATCAGGACGTCGTCCGCGGGCATGGGCTTGTAGGTCGAGGGATAGGGGTCCTTCGGATAGGCGATGCGCGTCGGGAGCGGCCTGGCTGGCTCTGACGAGGACGCCGTCTGCGCATCGTCTTCCGGGCCCGAGTCAGTCGTGGTGGCGCATGCGCCGGCCACGAGGGCCACGAGCGGGATAAGTTTCAAGAGATGCATGAGCGCCCCGACATTTCATCTGTCGTCAAAGTCTGCATACCGGTTGAGCCGCGTCAAACCAAACACACGCCACAGGCGAGATCGGGCCTATCGGTTGATCCTCGACGCAGCAGTCTGGGCAGGTGCGTCAAAAATTAACCAAATCACCTTCGCACTGGCGAGCGCGCGGTAAGCCGATGGAGCCAGCCATGACAAACGTGGACGGGCGTTACGCACCGCCGTCGGGTACGGCAGGCGGGCAGCGACAGCCCCTGCGCCTGCAGCCGCGCGAGGGGATGGAAGCGCCTGAGCTCGACGCGTCCGCGCGGGGCATTCGTATCCTGCTGGTCGACGATCACGCGATGAACCGCAGGGTGGTGCAGCTGTTCCTGCGCCCGTTCGATCTCGAGATTGTTGAAGCGCGCGACGGCGCCGAAGCGTTGATGCGGCTTGAGGAGCAACCGTTCGATCTGGTGCTTATGGATGTGCACATGCCGGTCATGGGCGGATGCGAGGCCGTGGAGATCATGCGGACCAGTGGCAGGGCGTGGGCGAACGTCCCCGTGATCGCGCTGACCGCCGATGCGATGCCGAGCGATCAGCAGCGCTATCTGGCGGCGGGCATGGATGGCTATGTCGCGAAGCCCATGGAGCAGCGCGAACTGTTCGGTGCGATCAAGCGTGCGCTCGAGTTGCGAGCCGAGATTCGGGCGGCCTGAGAGAAGGGCGACGTAACGGCGCCTTTGCTGCTTTGATGGGAACACGCAAAGCCGCTGCGTCACTGCACGAAAAACTGAAAGCCCATACTTCACCCTGACGCTCGCGGCAGGGGGGGCCTTGTGTCAGGCTCTTGCTCAGGATGAACCCTTGAGCGGAGCGGATCATGAGGTCGCTACTTCATGTACTTCTGGGCGGAAGCATTCTTCTCTCTGCCGTGGCACACGCACAGACAGGATCAGCTGTTCCGCGAACGCCAGATGGCAAGCCCGACTTTCAGGGCGTGTGGACCAACTCGTCGCTGACACGGCTGGAGCGGCCGCCGGAGTTCAGCGGGCTTGTGCTGTCCGAGGCGGAAGCGCGCGGATGGGAAACCGAGGCAGCGAGTGTTGCAGCCGCGGACAATGCGCCAACCGATCAGACACTTGGCGCACCTGACGCTGGTGAGGATCCGGAAGGCTACAACTATTTCTGGATCGACCCAGGCACAGGCGTGGGCAAGGTGAAGGGCGAATACCGGTCATCATGGCTGGTGGATCCGCCGAACGGCAAGGTGCCTTACACGCCAGCGGGCCGGCAGGCGATGATGAAGGAAGTCGCCACCTACAACTCGTTCGACAATCCGGAAGAGCGGATTCCAATCGAGCGCTGCCTCATCGGTTTTGCGTCCACCGGCGGGCCGCCGATGCTGAACGCGCTCTACAACAATCACCACCAGATCATCCAGACGCCCGACTCCATCGCGATCAATGTCGAGATGGTGCACGACACGCGCATCATCCGCATCAATGGTGAGCATAACCCGCCTGCGGTTCGCCAGTATCTCGGGTCGACCGTTGGCCGCTGGGAAGGCGATACGCTGGTGACGGAGACGATGGGGTTCAAGCCGAAGGAAGCCGTTCGCGTAGACTTCGGATTTTTTGCCTACGTGTCGTCGGACTCCAAGGTAACCGAGCGCTTCACGCTGCTGAACGCAGACGAGATTTTCTATGAGTTCACGGTGACAGACCCGGTTGCTTACAGCCAGCCATGGAAAGGCGAGCTGACCTTTCGACGCTCGCCCGACCAGATCCACGAGTACGCCTGCCATGAAGGCAACTATTCGGTTCGCAACATTCTCACCGGCGCGCGTGAGATGGAGCGGCAGGGTCTGAAAGCCGCAGTGACGCGGCCGCGGGCGAGGATCGACCGGGCTGAGTAGACGCCATCGGTCAGTCGGAGGTGGCGACGCCATCCGGCAAGCGCAAGTGGCTCTGCAGCAGGCAGACAGGCTTAGCCTCGTCTGATTGCCAGGCTTCAGCGTGGATCGTGGCGACGCGGCGGCCGAGGCGGCGAATGCGCGCGCGGGCGTAGGTGATTTCACGACGGGCGGGGCGGAGATATTCGACGCTGATGTCGATGGTGCGGGCGGGAGCAATGGTGCCGGTCTCGTGCGCGACTTGAAGCTGGCAGGCGATTTCGAGGAATGCGGCGACGCAGCCGCCATGCATTGCAGGCAGCATGACGTTACCGATCAGCTCGTCGCGGATCGGAAGAATTGCGAGTACGCCGCGATCATCGACCTGCGTTTCAATGGCAAGGAAGCGGGCGAACGGGGAGGCGGCGAGGACGGCGGCCAGATCGACGCTCATGCCTGCTCCTTGCGGTTCAGTATGAACGCGGCCTGCGCTGTTGCGACGAGATCGTCGCGGGAGACGTCCCACGCCTCGGCGCGCAGGAAGGCGATGTTGCGGGTGGATTTGTAGCAGTGCGCTGCGGCGGTGATTGAGCCGCGAGGAGCGGCAGGGCGCATGTGATCGATGCGGAGGTCGAGTGTCGCGGGGCGCGCTTCGAAACCAAAGGTCGCCATGATGGCGAGGCCGCAGACATGATCAATGAGGGCTGTAAGGACGCCAGGCGCGAAGATGTCCGAGCCGCCCTGGCCGACAAGATCCTCACGCCAGGGGAGGAATATCTCCCCGTGATTGGGCGAGGAGGAAACATACTTCATGCCCAGCGCCTTTGCGTAAGGCGTGAACGTGACCATGCCCTCGGCGATGGCCTGTTCTGGCCAGTCGCCAACACGGCGGCTGGCGCTCCCGGAAGGATCGTCGCCGCTAGACATCCAGCTCGTCGATGAACTTGGCGTTGTCCTGGATGAACTTGAAGCGCAGCTCCGGCTTCTTGCCCATCAGCGTTTCAACAAGGTCTTCGACGGTTTTGATTGATGAGGGCAGCGAGACGCGCGCCATGGTGCGCGTCTTGTGGTTCATCGTCGTTTCCTTGAGCTGGGCGGGCATCATCTCGCCGAGACCCTTGAACCTGCCGATATCCGGCTTCTTGCCCTTGAACTCGGTGGCGAGCAACTCGTCCTTGTGGGCGTCGTCGCGCGCGTAGGCGGATTTGCTGCCGTGGCTGATGCGATAGAGCGGGGGCATCGCGAGATAGAGGCGGCCGGCTTCGATCAGGCCGGGCGTCTGGCGGAAGAAGAAGGTGATGAGCAGGGCTGCGATGTGGGCGCCGTCGACGTCGGCGTCGGTCATGATGACGATGCGTTCGTAGCGGAGATCCTCGACGCGGAAGCGATGACCGATGCCGGTGCCCAGGGCTGTGGCAAGGTCGGAGAGCTCCTTGTTGCCTGACAGCTTCTCGTCGCCCGCGCTGGCGACGTTGAGGATCTTGCCGCGGAGGGGGAGGACCGCCTGCGTGGCGCGATCGCGCGCCTGCTTGGCGGAGCCGCCGGCGCTGTCGCCTTCGACGATGAAGAGTTCAGTGCCCTGGGCTGAGCTGTCCGAGCAGTCAGCCAGCTTGCCGGGCAGGCGCAGCTTGCGGGTGGCGGACTGGCGGGCGACCTCTTTGTCCTTCCGCTTGCGCATCCGATCTTCGGCCTGGCCGATCGCCCATTCGAGCAGACGGGTGGCGTTGGCGGTGGAGGCGGTGAGCCAGTGGTCGAAGCGATCACGCATCGCGTTTTCGGTGATGCGGAAGGCGTCCTGCGTGGACAGCTTCTCTTTCGTCTGGCCGACGAATTCGGGATTGCGGATGAAAACCGATAGAAGCGCGCCGGCCGTGCCCATGACGTCTTCAGCGGTGACGAGGCCGGTCTTCTTGTTGCCGATCATCTCGCCGTAAGCGCGCAGGCCCTTGGTGAGCGCCGAGCGCATCCCGGCTTCGTGGGTGCCGCCTTCGGGGGTGGGGATGGTGTTGCAGTAGGTGCGGGCAAAGCCGTCCGCTTCGCCGAAACCGTTGGCGGACCAGACGACGGCCCATTCGACGGCGCCGCCGCCCTGGTTCTCGACGCGGCCGGTGAAGGGATCGGGCAGGACGACTTTCGTCTCTGTCGTCAGCTCCTTGAGCATGTCGGCGAGGCCGTTGGGATAGGAGAGGACGGCTTCGGCCGGCGTGGTGTCGCCTTCCTTGATCAGCTTGGGGTCGCAGCTCCAGCGGATTTCGGCGGCGCGGGAAAGATAGGCTTTCGAGCGCGCCATGGCGTAGAGGCGGGCGGGTTTGAAGTGCAGCTTGTCGCCGAAGATTTCAGGATCGGGGTGGAAGCTGATCTGCGTGCCGCGACGGTTCGGCGCCGCGCCTACGGGGCTGAGCTTCGAGGTGGGTTTGCCGCGCGAATAGGTCTGGCGATAGAGCTTCCGGTCGCGGGCAACTTCGACCACCATTTCGTCGGACAGCGCGTTGACGACCGAGATGCCGACGCCGTGCAGGCCGCCGGCAGTCTGGTAGGCCTTGTTCGAGAATTTGCCGCCCGAGTGCAGCATCGTCATGATGACTTCGAGAGCCGACTTGTTCTTGAACTTCGGGTGGGCGTCGATCGGGATGCCGCGACCGTCGTCACGGACGGTCAACATGCCTTCCGCTTCGAGGCTGACATCGATGCGGCTGGCATGGCCCGCGACGGCTTCGTCGACGCAGTTGTCGAGGACTTCGGCAAAGAGGTGGTGATAGGCGCGTTCGTCCGTGCCGCCGATATACATGCCGGGGCGTTTGCGGACGGGCTCGAGGCCTTCGAGGACCTCGATGTCCTTGGCGGAGTAGTCGGAAGAATCCGACTTCTCGCCGCCGAACAGCTTTGCCTGATTGTTCTTGGCCATGAATACCCTGGTACCGAATCAGCTTCCGGACGCGTGCGTCGGGTTGAGGTAGCCCGAAGCCGTCCTGATGGACAATTCTCGCGGTAAATAAAGCCTTGCGATGCGGCAACCCGCACAGGGGAAACGCAGTGGATAGCCGCCGATCCACAG
>JAVBYB010000407.1 GCA_030824255.1 bacterium | reverse complement strand
CACTAGGAACAGCGGACATGCTTGACCGGATGATCCATTTTTCGATCCACTTCCGCTGGGCCGTTCTAGCGGCGGTTGTGGCGCTGGGCGCGCTTGGCGTCTGGAGCTTTCAGCGTCTGCCTATCGACGCGACGCCCGATATCACCAACGTTCAGGTCCAGATCAACTCCGAAGCCGAGGGATACTCTCCGCTCGAAGCCGAGCAGCGCGTGACGTTTCCCATCGAGACTGCAATCGCTGGCCTTCCCCGCCTCGACTACACGCGGTCGATTTCGCGCTACGGCCTGTCCCAAGTGACGGTGGTGTTCGAGGACGGCACGGATATCTATTTTGCGCGGCAGCTGGTGAACGAACGGCTGCAGGCGGCGCGTAGCCAGCTTCCTGATGGCATCGAGCCCATGCTTGGCCCTATCGCGACCGGGCTGGGCGAGATCTTCATGTACACGGTGGAGGCCAAGGAAGGCGCCACCAAGCCGGATGGCTCACCCTACACACCGGAAGACCTGCGCACGCTGCAGGACTGGGTGATCCGCCCCCAGCTGCTCGGGACCAGGGGTGTGACAGAGGTCAACACCATCGGTGGTTTCGAGCGGCAATATCATGTGACGCCTTGGCCGGATCGGCTCGCCGCCGCCGGTCTTTCGATTGATGACGTCATCAAGGCTGTCGAGAGTAACAACTCCAACCAGGGCGCTGGCTATGTCGAGCGATATGGCGAGCAGCTGCTGCTTCGCTCCCAGGGGCAGGCGGACGGCGTCGAGCATCTTGAAAGCATCGTGATCGCAAATCGCAACGGCGTGCCGCTTCGGATCGCTGATGTAGCTGACGTTGGGCTGGGTGAAGAGCTTCGCACCGGCGCCGCCACGGAGAATGGCAAGGAGGTGGTCCTTGGAACTGTGTTCATGCTGGTTGGCGAGAACAGCCGCGCCGTTGCTCGCGCCACCGCCGAACGCCTTGCCGAAGCGTCGAAGGCCCTACCCGCGGGCGTGGTGGCGGACCCGATCTACGACCGCACCGAGCTGGTAGATCGCACCATCGAGACCGTCGAGACGAACCTGCTGGAAGGGGCGCTGCTGGTAATCGTTGTGCTGTTCCTGCTGCTTGGGAACATCCGCGCCGCGATCATCACGGCGGCGATCATTCCGCTGTCCATGCTGCTGACGATCACCGGCATGGTTCAGAATCGGGTTTCCGGCAACCTGATGAGTCTCGGCGCCCTGGATTTCGGACTGATCGTGGATGGCGCCGTGATCATCGTTGAGAACTGCCTGCGGCGGTTCGGAGAAGAGCAGCATCGGCTCGGCCGGCTGCTAACTCGCGACGAGCGGCTCCTGATGGCGGAACGTGCAACGGCGGAAGTCATCAAGCCCTCGATCTTCGGCGTCCTGATCATCACGCTGGTGTACGTGCCCATCTTCGCGCTCTCGGGTGTCGAAGGAAAGATGTTCCACCCGATGGCATTCACGGTCGTGTTCGCCCTGACGGCGGCGCTGATACTGTCGTTGACCTTTGTACCTGCAGCGGTCGCCCTGTTCGTCACGGGCAGGGTTTCAGAGAAGGAAAGCGCGGCCATGCGTGGCGCGCGCTACATCTATCAACCTGCGCTCGACTGGGCGCTCCGTGCGCGGACGATGGTTGTTGTGGTTGCGGTTGGATTGGTAGCCATGACAGGATTTGTGGCATCCCGCATGGGGTCAGAGTTCATTCCAAATCTCGATGAGGGCGACATCGCTCTGCATGCGCTTCGCATCCCCGGAACCGGGCTCGCCCAGGCCGTGCGGATGCAAGAAGCGTTGGAGAAGCGGATCAACGAATTGCCCGAGGTGGACCGTGTGGTCGGCAAGATCGGCACTGCGGACATTGCAACCGACCCCATGCCGCCGAGCGTGGCTGACACCTACGTTCTGCTCAAACCCCGCAGCGAATGGCCGGACCCGCGCAAGCCAAAGGCGCAACTCGTAGCGGAACTGGAAGCCGCTGTGCGCCGCATTCCCGGCAACAATTACGAATTCACCCAGCCGATCCAGATGCGCTTCAACGAGTTGATCTCCGGGGTCAGGTCGGACGTGGCCGTCAAGGTGTTTGGCGACGATCTCGACCAGCTGCTTGCGCTGGGTGAAGAGATCGAAGGCGTGCTGGGCTCCATTCCCGGCGCACAGGACGCCAAGGTCGAGCAAGTAACTGGCCTGCCGATGTTGCAGATCACGCCAGACCGGAACGCTCTGGCCCGCATGGGCCTCAATGTGGCGGATGTGCAGACCGTTGTCGGCGCCTCCTTCGGGGGCGCCAAGGCGGGTCAGATTTTTGAAGGTGACCGCCGCTTCGACATCGTTGTGAGACTGCCCGAACAGCTTCGCACAAATGTGGATGCCATCGGCCAGTTGCGCATCCCGCTTCCGGATCGAGGCGGCGATCTTCGGGGCTTCGTGCCACTGCAGGAGGTGGCCAGTATCGAGCTGTCCATCGGGCAGAACCAGATCAGCCGGGAGAATGGCAAGCGTCGCGTGGTTGTGACGGCCAATGTGCGTGGTCGCGATCTCGGTTCGTTTGTCTCAGAGCTTCAGAGCCGGCTAGCGACGGGGGTTGAAGTTCCGGCAGGCTACTGGTTTGGCTACGGCGGGACGTTCGAGCAGCTGATCTCCGGCGCCCAGCGTCTTGCCCTCGTCGTGCCTCTCGCCCTCCTGATGATCCTCGGTCTGCTGTATGCGCTGTTCCGCTCGATACGGGACGCATTGATCGTGTTCAGCGGCGTGCCGCTCGCGCTAACGGGAGGCGTGCTCGCGCTGGTCCTCCGCGATCTGCCGCTGTCGATCTCGGCGGGTGTGGGTTTTATCGCGCTGTCGGGCGTGGCGGTCCTCAACGGCGTTGTGATGCTGACCTTCATCAAGTCACTGCGCGAGCAGGGGCACACGCTTGACGAGGCGATACGCGAGGGTGCGCTCACGCGACTGCGTCCCGTGCTGATGACTGCGCTGGTGGCAAGTCTGGGCTTCATTCCCATGGCGTTCAACGTTGGCGCAGGGGCGGAAGTTCAGCGTCCGCTGGCAACTGTGGTCATCGGCGGCATCATTTCGTCCACCATACTGACGCTGCTTGTCCTGCCGGTTCTCTATCGGTTGGTGCACGGCCGAGAAGCAAGGTCTCCGCGTCAGACGGAAATCGCTTCAACCCCGGAAGATGCGGTGACGCAATGAGCCATTCCTTCACACGTCGCGACGCGGTCTGAATGCTCGGGGACGCCTGGCACGACATTCTCGTATGGTGCGTCCGTGCGCGGAGTTGCGGTAGGAGTTCGATACGAGTCGTGGGCGGTGCGTGGGTATCCCGCCGGAGACGCCGAATACTTCACGCCGCGCCAGGGGCCAGTTGAGGCCGGCCTCAGGTTCCCTCCGATCTCTGCCTCAGCACGCCCGACACCGTCAGGACTGTCAGGGACGTCACGATCCAACCGAGGATCGCATAGAGCGCCTTGGCGAACTGCCACGCCTCCGCGTCCGCGCGGGGGCTGCAGCGCGTTTCCTGGCGCAGGTCGATCAGCGGAATGAAGATGTCCGTCGCGTAGAGAAACGACTGGATGTTCGTGGCACAGGGCAGGTCACCGGGAATACCTGCCGCAGAATCTACGGTGAGGAAGCCGGTACTGAACGGCTTGTTTGCATCACCCGTTCGGATCAGCACGTTCTGAACGGTCGAGATGTCCTGCACCAGCACTTGTGGCAGCGTCTCGAACTTCACGATGCCGAACAGCGAGTTACGGTTCGCGATCTCAACTCCCACCCACCCCACCAGCAGGAAAGCCAGGAAGGTCGCCACGGCGTTGCGTGTGTAGAGACCGTGCGCAAACAGCACGTCGTAGACATGGTGCCAGATCAGCGGCCCGAATACCGTGATCGCCGCGAGCATGACGAGCGCTACGGCCGCCAGCGTTCCCGCAGGCCACATGCCGGTCAGCCCCAGTGCGAGCAGGAGGATAATTCCCAGCACCGACGCAACCAGCACGCGCGGGCGTTTCTGGAACCCCCTGATCCAGTCCATCGAGGCGACATGCCCTTCGACCACCAGCCTGTCGCGGTTGATGATCCGGGCATCCTCGTTGCGCCCTGCGCGCTTGTACGCCTCCGCCAGCTGCGCATGCGGCTGCGTATCGAACTCGCTCTCCGATTTCGGGCTGCTGCCGCCGTACTGCAGCTTCAGCCAGTGTTTCCGCCGCAGCTTGCCGCGCCGCTCAGTCTCCACGACGGAATCTGCAAACGGATTCTGGCCAAGGCCCGCTGTCGAGGCCGTGTCGATATGATCGTAGGTGAAGCCCGCGAGGTCGAGGCGGACGTTTTCCCCCCACGCCTTTCCGTTCCGATCCTCGAGCGATGCCGCACGGCTGCCGGAAAGGCGAACGGGAATGCGGGTATTTCTGGTCAGCATTTCGAACGGCAGGTTGAGCGCGTCTGCGGGCAGGTGGGACAGCTTGAACGTCGGCGCCGAAAGAATTGGCGGTGTCGGCCAGGCGATCTCTGGCACAGGTCCCGCCTTATAGGGTGGCTGCGTCACGTGCCGGACAAAGGGTTTGTCGTAGCGCAGGACGGTTTCGCCCGTCGCTTCGCCCAATGGAGAGTCATTGAGAATCTCGACATGGCCCGTCGGCTGGATGCGGAAGGTTGCCTCGAACAGGTGCCCGCCAAAAACAACGGTGCCGTTCGCCTCGATCACGCCCGCTTCGGACGTCACGTGCAGGGGGCGGACAAGACCGCCCAGCTTCTCGCGGCCAGCCATCGTGAAGGGCAGGTCTTCGGGCGACTCCACGATGGGGAACGCTCCCTGATCGGCCCACAGATGAGCGGTGAAGAAGCGTAGGTAGCTCTTGATTGTCTCGATATCGCCAAGGGCGGGCGGGTTGTTCTTGTTGAAGGCGCGGTGATCGTTGTCGCCGCCATCAAGCCGGACAGTGCGCTCCGAATCGTCCCATAGCCATTCGGTGACAGCGAGGCCGGAAGGTGTTTCGATGAGGCCCTGGATCAGCGTCCAGCCGGCATAGAAGCTCAATGCCTGGGAACGCACGCGTCGTACGATGAGGTCGCGGGTTTTCGGATCCGTGCGGTATAGCGCGGCAATGGCGCCGGCGGCGTTTGCGCCACTCTGGTCTGACCAGGGTCCGTGCATCACCGTGTGTTCAGGCCATGGCGCCGTGTCGTCGAGAAATTGCAGGGCGCGTATCGCCAGGGGATCGATCGGTCTCGCGCCAAGCCGGAACGGCGCCTGGAAACGCAGCGCGCGCTGTTCTGGCGGCAAGGCGGCCGTGAGCTGGTTGTCGCCAATCATCTGCACCTGGCCGTTGTCGGTCATCTCGAACTCGGTCGCGAACAGCGCGCCGCCATAGTCGACGATGCCCTTTGCCTTCCAGCCATCCTTGATCCGTATGACGTCTCCCTTCATCCACTCAAGAAGGTTGGCCGGATCCAGCTGACGAGCCGCGAGGTCTTGCGGATCTCGCACGAGGCGGAAGCATCCTTCCTCGCCCCAGAGGTGGTTGCAGAAGAACTCCAGGTAGGCATACGCCACGCCCTTGCCGAGCTTGAGCTTCTGCCGCTTGTTGAAGGCATGGATCGGGTCGACCCTGCCGTCGAGGATCACGATCTCCTGCTTTCCATCCCACAACACGCTCGCCGCGCCATACTCGGCGTCGCGATTGTAGAGTATCTCGACCACGCTCCAGCCGGGATAGAAAGGCAGCGGCAGCCGGCGCATGTCGCGTATCCGCGCGGCATCGAATGTCGGGTTCACCTGTATGGCGGGAAGAGCTGCAACCGGTAGCTGGAGTCCGCCCTCCAGATTGGCGCCGCGTAGCGATAGCGAGCCTGACGCAGTGATCCGCGCCCGGCGCAGGGTCGTCTCGCCGCGGACGCGCGCCTGGTCAAACCCCACAAGTCCATTTGCGCTGATGTCGATCGACAGCGGTCCGTCCACCTGCGCGCCCGAGGCGTTGAGTCCGCCTTGCGCGATTTCGATGCTGCTGAGGTTCGCCGTTCCCAGAACTCTGCTGAAGCTCATCGATATACCGGATTCGCACGTCAGTGATCGCAGCTGAAGCGATCCGTCTATGACTGCGTACGCCAGCTCCACTGAATTGCGGGGCGGCGGTGTCTGGATCTCGAGGTCTATAAGTTCGAGATGCTCGCTGACACGGATCGATCCGAGCTGTAGCGCACCGCGCATCTTGCCGCGCGTGATATGAATCGAGTGCTCAACGCGCAGGCCGCTGGCTTCCAGCGCAATTGTCCGGTTGCCTGCATCGGTTCCATGCAGCAGCAGGTCTCCGCCGACGTTGGCGTTGGCGAGCTGTATGCCTGCGTCCACGAGCTGCGTGCCTGTGATCCGCAGGTCGCGCTCGATCTGCATTCCTGGTGCGAAGATGGCGAACGACACGCTGACGTTCTGGAATTGTGCGTCCTCGATCCTCATCTCGCCGGAAACGCGTAGTCCCTTGGCGTGCAGCACGCCGCGAACCACGGCGCGGTGCTGCACGTTGGCGGTGACCGGCTGGCCTTCCCCCTGCGCCGTCACCTGCGTGCCCATGATTGAAGAGATCTGCAGGTCGCCAC
>JAVBYB010000149.1 GCA_030824255.1 bacterium | reverse complement strand
ACGGTATTGTAGGCGACCGGGTAGGTCGGCTCGAGGGCGTCGGTCACCTCCCGCACACTCCCCTCCCCCCTCTCCCACAGCACCCTCATCACCCGCTGCTCCGCTTCGGTCAGAACGTCAGAACGTGGCTTCGGCATGGCGTTTTTTCTCTTTTGTCGCGGGTCCGGTTTTCCCGGATCTTCTCGCTGCTTGCTCTGGTCTCTTCTGAACCGACGTCCTGACCTGCGCCGGAACAACTAGTTCCTTAAGTGCACAGGTTTTCGCGATTATCGATAAGCTGTCAACTAGGTTTCTAGTTGGCATCTGAAAAATTCGGCGCAGTGATCACAGAAAGGCTCAGCCGCGCCTATTCCGCAGAGGGGAAACTCATCGGATCCGCCGGGGCCAGGCCGAACGAGCCCCGCGGCGTGTTGTAGTCACCCAGCAGCAACTCGTAGTGGAGATGGATCGGGATCTGATAGCTCGCGGAATTGCCCATCAGGCCGAGCGGATCCCCCGCCCGCACAGTCACGCCTGGCGAAAGCCCGCGCCCGAACGAGGCCAGATGCGCATAGCGCGTGAAGACGCCGCCGCCATGATCGATCAGGATCATATTGCCGTAGTCCTCGCGATACTTGATCTCCACGATCTGCCCCTCCCCGCCTGCGAGTACAGGCACACCGGTTGAGGCATGGAAATCGAGCCCCTTGTGCAACCTGTCATTGCGCGGACCATAGCCTGACGACAGGCACGCCCCCGGCGATGGGAAAACCGCAATGCGCGCATTCTGCACCACCACCTGCCGCCGATAGTCCGAGACGAAACCATTGGCATTGGGAGGCGCATTCGAGACAGCCATGCGCTCGCACAGCGGCAGGTTCACCGGAAAAACCTCCGCCACTGCTCCAGGCGCCGGCAACGGCATGGCAACCTGCGGCGCGGATGGCGACGATGGCAAGGGCGATGGCGCCGGCGGAACAGCGGCCTCCGCTGTGGCGGACGTTTCAGGCGCGTCGGCCGGCGGCGGCGCAGGCGATGCCGGGAGGACCGCAACCGTCATGCCGGGCGGCACAGCCGTTTCGGCATCAAGCGCGAGATTGTCGAGCTGTTCCTCAAGCGAGCTGGCTTCACGGTCAACGCGAATGACATCGCCCGTTGCGACCGCCAGATCCTCGATCTGCGTCTTGATGTCGGCGAAGCGGTCTGATGGCATCAGCGCGCGCAGGCCATCGAAGCTGACAGTCTCCAGTCGCAACCTCGTGCGCACATCTGTCGCCGTTCGATCCACCGCATCCGTCCATGCAGGCGGCGCGGGCCAGATGCTGCCAGCTATCCAGCCGCCAAATCCGGACCCTCCCGCAAGGGCGGCAACCAGCAACGTCTTCAGCATGTTCCCCACTCCCCACCAGAGACCGCCTCATGCATCGGGCGTGTCTTCCAGAAGCGAAGCCTATGACGGAGCCGGACCCAAGTCAGCAGGCCCGGTCGGCAGGCTCTGAACCACTGGGGGAGATGCGCGTTCCTGCTGCAACCGGAAGGCCAAGCAACGCCGGGAATGCTCCTCCCAATGCCCAACGCCAGCCCAGCCACCCGCTTCGCCACCGTCATAGCAACAGGGTTTGTTGCATTTATCGCTGGTTTTTCAGTCTCTTCGGCGTCCAGCTCGCCGAAACCCACCGACCCGATAGTCGACCCCGTCGCCTGGGTGCGGACGTCTGAAGCCGTGCCCGCAGCGTCGACAGAACCGTCGCACACGGCGCAGCCGGCAACCTTCGCCTGCAGTCCGTGGCAGGTTTCCGACGTCGCGATGGAAGAAATTCTCGTGGAAATGCAGCGCCGCGGATGGCGCGCGCCGCGCCAGGGCGATGCCATGGCGTCGCTGGTGGCCGATGGCGCCTACGGTGTACAGGCATCGGATCCGTTCGCGCCTATGCCGACAGGCGCACCGGCAATCTCAAGCACATCCGCAACGCCGGAAGGCTTCATCACTGTCCTCAGTAACGAGGACGCAGGACGTCTCGAGGCTGGAGACCAAAGCGTGTTGCCGAGCCCCAGCTAGCGCCGATCTAGTCGTCGCGTTTGACGCGCGCCTTGCCGCGTCCAATCGCGAGCGCCTTGATGGCCCCTCGGAAAGTGCTGACTTCCTGTGACGTCCATCCTGCGCGCGTAAAACCGTTCCGCAGGTTCTGCGCGATCGGCGCCCGCTTCGAGGTCGGGTAAAAGAAGCCCGCGCGGTCCAGCTCTTCCTCAAGATGCTCCATCATCCCGACGAGTTCCTCGCGAGTCGCCGGTGCATCGAGCGCATTGGCAAAACCTTCGGGCGGGCCAGCAACTTCCGCTTCCGCCCATTGGTGCGCAAGCAGGGCGACGGCCTGTGCGAGGTTGAGCGAAGCAAAAGCGCGATTGACCGGATAGGACAGGATCGCATCGGCCTGCACGACCGCCTCGTTCGGCAGGCCAGCCCGTTCGCCGCCAAACAACACCGCAGCACGCGCAGGCGTCGCGCGCATGCGTGCGACAGCTTCGGAGGAGCCAACCACCGGCTTTTCCATCTCGCGCGGACGCGCCGTGGTGGCGAAAACCAGCCCACAATCGGCGATCGCCTGTTCCACGGTTTCGAACACTGTGGCGGTCACGACATCGGGAAGCGCACCCGCGCTCATCGTTTCGGCCGCGGGGTTGGGCCAGCCATCGCGCGGCGCGACCAGCCGCAGATCGGTCAACCCGAAATTGGCCATCACCCGCGCCGCAGCGCCGATATTCTCGCCCATCTGCGGGGCCACGAGGATGAAACAGGGAGCCGTCATGCCCGACGCTATAGACCGGGCGGGCGCACCCTGCCTACTGGCGGCGATGCTGGCGCCGGGTCCTTGGCCCGTTGGCTGGCCAGGGACATATCCTGAACCGATCTTCCCGCGCGTATTGTGCCGGGGAGCATGTCTGCTATAGCCCCCGGGAACTGGATTTCAGGAGCTTTTTCATGGCCGTCATCAAGGTTGCAAACCCCGTCGTCGAAATGGATGGCGACGAGATGACCCGCATCATCTGGGCGCTCATCAAGGAGCGCCTGATCCTCCCCTATCTCGACATCGACCTGAAGTATTTCGACCTGGGCATCGAACACCGTGACGCGACCAACGACCAGGTGACCATCGACGCCGCCGAGGCCACCAAGAAATACGGCGTCGCCGTGAAGTGCGCGACCATCACGCCGGACGAACAACGCGTCGAAGAGTTCAAGCTGAAGAAGATGTGGAAGTCGCCCAACGGCACGATCCGCAACATCCTCGACGGGGTCGTGTTCCGCGAGCCGATCGTGATGAAGAACGTGCCGCGCCTGGTGCCGGGCTGGACCCAGCCTGTCGTGGTTGGCCGTCACGCCTTCGGCGACCAGTACAAGGCGACCGACTTCAAGATTCCCGGCAAGGGCAAGCTGACAATGAAGTTCGTGCCGGAAGACGGCGGTCCCGCCATCGAGCACGAAGTGTTCGACTTCCCCGGCGAAGGCATCGCCATGGGCATGTACAACCTCGACAAGTCGATCCGCGATTTCGCGCGCGCCTCGTTCAACTTCGGCTACCAGCGCAAATGGCCGGTCTACCTCTCGACCAAGAACACCATCCTCAAGGCCTATGACGGCCGCTTCAAGGACATCTTCCAGGAAGTGTTCGACGCGGAGTTCGCCGACAAGTTCAAGGAGTTCGGCGGCACGTACGAACACCGCCTGATCGACGACATGGTTGCAGCCTGCCTGAAATGGTCGGGCGGCTATGTCTGGGCCTGCAAGAACTATGACGGCGACGTCCAGTCCGACACCGTGGCGCAGGGCTATGGCTCGCTCGGCCTGATGACCTCGGTGCTGATGACGCCGGACGGCAAGACGGTGGAAGCGGAAGCTGCCCACGGCACCGTGACGCGCCACTACCGCGCGCATCAGCAGGGCAAGTCGACCTCGACCAACTCGGTCGCCTCGATCTTCGCCTGGACGCGTGGCCTCGCCCACCGCGCCAAGCTGGACGGCAACGCCGAACTCGCGAAGTTCTCGACCCTGCTCGAGAAGACCGTGATCGACACGGTGGAAGCCGGCTTCATGACGAAGGACCTGTCGCTGCTGATCGGCCCTGACCAGCCCTGGCTGACCACCGAAGGCTTCATCGAGAAGATCGCGACGAACTTCCAGGAAGCCATGTCGAAGGCCTGATAGGCCCGGGATCAAGAATGAAAGAGGCCCGCGGGAGATGATCCTGCGGGCCTTTTTGCATTGCTTGTCTGGTGCTTTCTCTGGCGCGGCTAAGGCGAGCCGAGGATCACGTCTTTCAGCGCCTGTTCCATTTCGCCTTGCAGGGGGGCCGTGCCGCGGCCTTCATATGCCCCTCCCTCGCGGCGACGGTGCGGAATGCTGCGCAGCGTCTCTCCGCTCGCCACATCGACCGCGTCGACCGTGAACTTCACATCGCTCCACGTGCTCCACAGCGTCGGAAACGAGAGGACTGCGACCGGGCCGAGTTCTTCGAGACGAATGAAGACAATCGAGGTGGCGCCTTCGAGGCGCGCCTGCACGATCCGTGTGTCAGCTTGCGAGTTCGGAACGATGGGAAGAATCTTCGTGCTGGCCGCGCATGGCATGACCGGAGTCACGGCTTCGATGGCATGAAGCGCGATATCCTGACGGGCCTCGACCTCTTTCTGATCATGACGCCACCCCGCGAGCGGGGCGACGAGCACCTTGCCGAGCGATACGCCGGGCGAACACAGGGCCGATTGCTGAGGCGGGATTTCGACAGCGGGAGGCTCCGCAGTCTGGCAAGCCGCCAGAACGTTCAACCCGAGCACAGCGGATAGCATACGGACAGACATATCCGTCCTCCCCAACAAGGACGGAAGAATGCGCGCCTGTCAGCTTGCCGTCAAACGAACGCACCCGCCACGCGCAATTTACCAAGAGCGACTAGCCTGCAAGCATAGCCTTGACGGCGGCGATCGCGTCATCGGCCTTGGAGCCATCGGGGCCGCCGCCTTGCGCCATATCTGGCCGGCCGCCGCCCTTGGCGCCGCCGACGGCCTGCACCGCCTTCGTGACAAGATCGCCCGCCTTGAAGCGGCCGGTGAGATCGTCTGTGACGCCGACAACGACGGTTGCCTTGCCTTCGGCGGTGGCCACGAACACGACGACACCCGAGCCGATGGATTTTTTCGCTTCGTCGGCAAGACCCTTGAGGTCCTTCGCCGGGACATCGACCACCTTGCCGATGAACTTGACGCCATTGACCTCTTCAGGCCCGGAAGCCGCGCCGCCGCCGCCCATCGCGAGCTTCTTGCGAGCATCAGCCAGTTCGGCCTCGAGCTTCCTGCGTTCAGCCGCCAGCGCGGCAACCCGCGCGGGTGCATCAGCGATTGGAGATTTGAACTGATCGGCGATCTCGCGCGCAATCGCGCCGCGGGATTTCAGGAAGGTCAGCGCAGCCTCTCCGGTGACGCCCTCGATGCGGCGAACGCCTTGCGCGACGCCGCCCTCTGACGTGATGACGAAAACGGCGATATCGCCAGTACGCGACACATGCGTGCCGCCACAAAGTTCGACGGAGTAAGGCGCGTCGGCTTCCGACACGGAGTTTCCGAGGCGCAGGACACGCACCTCATCGCCGTACTTCTCACCGAACAGCGCCATCGCGCCGGCCTCGATCGCCTTGTCCGGCGCCATGACGCGGATTTCTGCGGGCGCGTTCTGGCGAACAACAGCGTTCACTTCGGCTTCGACGGCCTCGATGTCGTCGCGTGTCATCGGCGCGGTGTGGGAGAAGTCGAAGCGGAAATAATCGGCTTCGACGAGCGAGCCCTTCTGGGTGACGTGCTTGCCCAGCTTGTTGCGTAAGGCGGCATGCAGCAGGTGCGTGGCAGAGTGATTGGCGCGGATCCTGGCGCGGCGAACGCGATCGATCTTCAGTTCAGCCACGTCGCCCACCTTGGCCGCGCCAGAGAGCATTTCGCCGACATGGGCGAACACATCGCTGGCGCGTTTCTGCACATCGTCGACACGGAAGCGGCCGCCGCCGGGAAAGAAGATCTCGCCCCTGTCACCGGCCTGGCCGCCGCTTTCGGCGTAGAACGGCGTCTGATCGAAGACGAGCTCGGCCTTGTCTCCGACCTTGATCGCCGGCGCCCGTATGCCACCGACGAGCGCGTTGACGAGACGGCCGGAAGTTTCCTCCGCTTCGTATCCCTGGAAGTTGGTCGCGCCGGATGCGTCGCGCACGGCGAACCAGACTTCGCCAGACGCATCACCTGCCGCGAACTTGGAATTGTCGCGGCTATTGCCGCGCTGGATTTCCATCGCAGCGTTGTAGCCTTCTTCGTCGACGGTCATGCCACGGCCGCGAAGCACGTCCTGCGTCAGGTCGAGCGGAAAGCCATATGTGTCATAGAGTTTGAACGCGACATCGCCCTTGAGCACGCCGCTCTTGCCGAGCCCGGCGGTTTCCTCATCCAGCAGGGCAAGGCCACGCCCCAGCGTGCGCTGGAAGGCCTGTTCTTCCTGGCTGAAGGCGCTCTCGATGGCGTCTTTCGCGCGATTGAGTTCGGGATAGGCTTCGCCCATTTCCTTCGCCAGCGCGCCAACAAGCCT
>JAVBYB010000489.1 GCA_030824255.1 bacterium | reverse complement strand
GCTGGCGGCGCTGGCGGTCGCACTGGGCGCAGGCATGGCGCAGGCGCAGACGCCGACGACCGTGCGCGGGATCGGGATGCAGGGGCAGGACCCGGCCTCGGGCGCGGCGCCCAAGCAGGTGGTGATCTTCTTCCACGGCTACACGCAGCGCGGCGTCGCGATGAAGCCGCTGGCGGATGCGCTGGCCAAGCGGCTGCCGGATGCGGCGTTCGTCTACAATGACGGGCCGCTGACGGCGAACAATGGCAAGAGCTGGTATGTGCTGCGCGGCGAGGACCCGGAAAACACCAAGGCAGCCTCGAAGCAGGTGGCGATCGATACGGTGACCAAGGTGTCCGACGGGCTGAAGGTGCCGCACGACAAGATCGTGGTGGTGGGCTTCAGCCAGGGCGGCGGCATGGCGTTCGATGCGGGCGCATGCGTGTCGCCCGACGTGAAGGCGGTTGTCTCGCTGGCGGGCATCGTCGCCAATGGCGACTGCAAGAGCGAGGGCGGCGCGATGCCGACGCTGATCGTCTACAACAATGGCGACCCGGTTGTGCCGGTGGAGCGCATCACGGCGTTCCGCGATACGCTGAAGGCGGGCGGCTACACGTCGACGCTGGAGACGGTGACCGGGGACGCGCACTGGCCTGCGGCGGATGGGCTGAAGAAGGCCGAGGACTTCATCGTCGCGCAACTGGGCGGCTGAGGCCGCCAGAGCGAATGCCTGAAGGGCTCCCGGTGGTTCCGGGAGCCTTTTTGCGTCAGGCGAGGCGGTCGTGATTGATCGCTGAGCGCAGCGTGACCGGGAATCGGGCGCCAGATTGTTTTCCACTGGCGGCTTGCATGTCTGGGGCTGCGCGGCGGCGTCGACTGATTAATCTGAAGCCGGGCAAGACTCGCAGATTAGCTAGCCAGGGGCGTGGCGCATGGGGCTGTTTTCCTTCCTTTTCGGCGGCAAGAAGAAGGTGAAGGCGGCAGCGCCCGCAAAGCCTGTTGTCGTTGAAACCGTGGCGCCGATCATCCCGGTGATCGTTGCGCCGGCTGCATCATCCGGCGTGACGCAGGCAAAGCTGAGGCTGAAGCTCGCGGCGTCGCTGCGTACAGGACAACACGGCGTTGCGTATGAAGCGGCGCAGGGTTTGGCGGAGATCCAGATCCGTGCGGGCCGCCGGCACGTGGCGCGCGTGTGGCAGCTGCAGGCCGATCGCATCAAGGCCAGCATGTCGGCCTAGACGCTTTCGAACAGGCCTTCGTAGTGGCGGACGAAGCCCTCTGAATCGAGACGCAGTTCGGCGGTGAAGCCTTTGGCGACGCCGAGGTCGATATAGCGCCAGAAACGCTCGCCAAGTTTTTCGTAGCGCTGGCGTGACGGCGTGACTTTCAGCGTCTCGGCATCAATGTAGGCGGCGGCAAGTTCGCCGGTTCCATCGAGCAGGCGCATGGCGAGGCTATTGCAGAGCGGTGTTGCCGACAGGTCGAGTTCCGGACAACCATCGAGATGTGGCGCGGCCTGACCGTCGATACGCCAGGCCCTGTCGGCGACGCGGGCGATGGCGATGCCGAAGCTGCCGTCCGCGCGCGCAAGATCGAGCGTGCGGGTGCGCCAGTCGGATGTCAGCGTCCAGGTGTAGAGCAGGGCGACCGGCGTGGCGCCCCCTGCGATGAGACTTGAGCGGACCGTGACGCCGCTTGCGTCGGAGGTGATGCGCGCCAGCTCCAGTCCCGGCATGTCGAGGCGTTTCCAGATGCGGTGCATGTGTCTCGCGCGGTGTGTTGCTGACTATCAGCCAGCAACGTGCGGTCGTCTTGAACGGTTCCTGCATGGCAGCAGCAGCTTGGGCGCACTGCCAATCTGCCGCTGCGGCCGCTGAGATGTGTTGACCGTGAATGGGGTGAGCGCAGGCTGGGCTCCGGATGATTCAGGAGTGCAATGACGCATGAGCGACAAGGTATGCGGCAAGCTGATCGGGTTTGACGATCGGGCTGGCGATGACATGCGGCGGCGGCTCAAGGGCGCAGCGTTGCTGACGGCGGAAGTGCTCTACTACATGCCGGATCATCCAAGGCTGCTGCAGACTTTCCTGTGGCAGTCGCTCGATGAGGCGCCGACCTTTCCAAGGCTGGCGCAGTTCCTCGATCACTGGCGGCGCGAGATCGAGGCGGTGATCCATTCCGTGCGGGTGGCGCACGGACAGCCTCTGGATGTGCCGGGCTGGCGGGATGCAAGGGCGATCATCACGATGAACTAGAAGCGCTCGCTCCTGATGCCGCGCAGTTTGAGCCGTTCCTGCAGGCTGTCGGGGCCGAGCAGGTGGCCGGCGCCAACGGCGATGAAGGCGACGCCGGAGCCTTTCAGTTTTTCCTCGATGACGCCGGCCCAGGCTTCGTTGCGGTCCTTGAAGAGCGCGTCGAGCGATACGCCGGTATAGGACGCGCCGATGGCCTGATACATGATCATGGCTTCAGCGAGGTGTATCTCGCCGCGCACCCAGCTTCCGAAGGCGAGGTCTGCCATCTGAAGCGCCTTGTCGCGCGCGCCGGGCGGCATGCGCAGGGTGGCGCGGATCTCCGCGATCTGCGCATCGATCGTGCCTTCGGCAGAGAGCCTGATCTGCGTTTCGAGGGATTCCATGCCGCGCACGGGCTTGCCGCGCTCACGCGCCATGCGAGCGAGGACATTGTCGATGCCGTTCTCGGACTTGTAGACGCCGCCGGTGAAATGCTCCCGGCCGATGGTGTGGAGCGTCACCCAGGGCTGCACCTTGTCGAGGCGGTCCATGACGTCTGGCGGGGCGTCGGCGTCAGCGAGGATCTTCGCGAGTTGCTGGTTCTCGGCATCGCTGAGGATGAAGGAGAGAGGCGCGCCATCATAGGCGGCATAGGTCTTCATGAGTTCGGTGATGGCGGTCTGAAGGGCCTCTTCGTCCGCGATCTCGGCAAGTTCGAGATAGAGTTCGGAGGCTTCATCGAAGGCGGCGTCGAGCTTTGGGCTGCGCCACTGGTGCTCGTCGCGCAGCACGTGGACTGTGCCGGTGATGTAGAGCGTGGAGTCTGCATCGCGCACCACCCACATGGGCAGGCCGGGTCCGTACTTTTCGGGCTGGGCCTGAGCCGTGGGCAAGAGGAGCAGGGCGCTGGCGGCTGTCAGGCCTGACGCTATCCGGCTGAAGAGTTTGTTCCAGCGAAGTCCGGTCATGTCGTCGCTTCCACCCAACACGTTGGGTTGAGAGTGTGCATGACGTTTGAGGTTGGCAAGCCTGTTATGGACCGCCGGGCTCCTGCCCGGCAGTCCAAGGAATGTGGCGCGGTCCGACGGCTTTGCCGGCGGCGGTCAGCTAGTTCAGCTTGAGGTTCTTGAGCGCCGCGAAGGGATTGGAGTCGTCGGAGGTTTTCGCGGGGCCGGCGGAGTAGGATTGCGGGCCGGATTTCTGGGGCTTGTCCTTGCCGCTGGATTGCTGCGGCTTGGCGTGTGCGCCTTGCGTGCCGGAGACTTCGCGCTTCATCGAGAGGGCGATGCGTTTGCGGTCTGCGTCGACTTCCTTCACGCGCACGCTGACGATCTGGCCGGCCTTCACCACATCGCTTGGGTCCTTCACGAACACGTCGGCGAGTTCGGAAATGTGGACGAGGCCGTCCTGGTGGACGCCGATGTCGACGAAGGCGCCAAAGGCGGTGACGTTGGTGACGGTGCCTTCGAGTTGCATGCCGATCCTGAGATCGGAGATTTTCTCGACGCCGTCCTGGAACGCAGCCGTCCTGAATTCCGGGCGCGGATCGCGGCCGGGCTTCACGAGTTCGGCGATGATGTCGGTGACGGTGGGCACGCCGAACTGGTCGTCGGCGAAGGATTCAGGCTTCAGCATCGACAGGAAAGCCTTGTCGCCGATGAGGCTCTTCAGCGGCCGGCCGGATTTTTCCGCGATGCGCTCGGCCAGCGGATAGGCTTCCGGGTGAACGGCGGAGGCGTCGAGCGGGTTCTTGCCGTCCATGATGCGGAGGAAGCCTGCGGCCTGTTCGAACGCCTTTGGACCCATGCGCGGGACCTTCTTGAGCTGAGCGCGTGTCTGGAAGGCGCCGTGCTCGTCGCGATAGGTGACGATGTTGTTGGCGACGGCGGAGTTGAGGCCGGAGACGCGGGCGAGCAGGGCGGCGGAGGCGGTGTTCACATCGACGCCGACGCCGTTGACGCAATCTTCCACCACGCCATCGAGCGAGCGGGCGAGGGCGTTCTGGTCGACGTCGTGCTGGTACTGGCCGACGCCGATGGCTTTCGGCTCGATCTTCACGAGTTCGGCCAGCGGGTCCTGCAGGCGGCGGGCGATGGAGACGGCGCCGCGCAGGGAGACGTCGAGATCGGGGAATTCCTTCGCCGCGAGTTCGGAGGCGGAATAGACCGACGCCCCGGCTTCCGAGACCGTTACGCGCGTAAAGTTCAGGTCAGGCATCTTTGACAGCAGTTCGTTGACCAGCTTGTCTGTCTCGCGGCTGGCGGTGCCGTTGCCGACGGACACGAGCTGCACGCCGTGTTTCTTCGCAAGAACGGCAAGCGTCGCGAGCGAGCCGTTCCAGTCTTTCCTGGGCTCGTGCGGATAGATGGTGGCGGTCTCCAGCACCTTGCCGGTGCCGTCGACGACGGCGACCTTGCAGCCTGTGCGGATGCCGGGGTCAACACCCATGACGACTTTCGGGCCAGCGGGCGCGGCGAGCAGCAGGTCTTTCATGTTGCGCGAGAAGACGCGGATCGCCTCGGCGTCCGAGCGTTCCTTCAGGCGATCGACGAGATCGGTGTGCGAGGACGGGGCGAGACGCTGCTTCCACGCCATGCGCGCGGTTTCGGCGAGCCATTTGTCGGACGGGCGGCCGCGATCCGAAATATTGAAGGCCGCCATGATGGAGGTGACGGCGGGGTGGCGCGCCTTCTCATCGTGCGGAAGGTCCAGGTCGATCTTGAGGATGCCTTCCTTCTGTCCGCGTAGCATGGCGAGCGCGCGGTGGGACGGCATGTTGGCGATGTTCTCGTTGAAATCGAAATAGTCGGAGAACTTCGCGCCTTCGGCTTCCTTGCCCTTCACGATGGCGGAGCCGAGCTTGCCGCCGCTCCACACTTTCTCGCGGAGCTGGCCGACGAGGGCGGGCGCTTCGGCCATGCGCTCGATGAGGATGTTACGCGCGCCTTCGAGGGCGGTGTCGGCGTTCTCGACGCCCTTGTCGGACGAGATGTAGGCGAGGGCTTCGGCGACGGGATCGAGTGCGGGGTTGGCCAGCAGGCGATCGGCCAGCGGTTCGAGGCCCTGTTCGCGGGCGACGCTCGCCTTGGTGCGGCGCTTGGGGCGATAAGGGGCGTAAAGATCTTCGAGTTCGACTTTCGTCGTCGCGGCGTTGATCTGCTTTTCGAGTTCCGGCGTGAGCTTGTCCTGCTCCTTGATGGAGCGGAGCACGACTTCGCGGCGATCATTGAGAATGGTGAGGTATTCGAAGCGCTCGGCCAGCATGCGGAGTTGCGTGTCGTCGAGGCCGCCCGTGCGCTCTTTCCGGTAGCGCGCGATGAAGGGGATGGAGGCGCCTTCCTCGATAAGCTGGATGGTGGCGGCCACCTGGCCTTCGCCAACTCCCAGCTCCTTTGCGATGATGCGGGCAATTTGTGCGACGACCAGCGGATCCTTGGCGGCCATGTCAGTACCTCATCGAGACGTTTTTCGGGTCAGTCCGTTCGCGGCGCAGAGCATACGCCGCCACGTCCCACGTGTCGCGCGCCAATGGTTAGCGACTGGTTAGGGACGTATCGGCGCAGGGGCGGAACGTGTTAGTCGTCAGGGCTTCAGGGAGGACGGAAACGCAATGTCGAAGGAAAACGTGGCCCTCATCAAGGGCATCTACGAGGCGTTCGGCCGGGGCGATGTGCCCGCCGTGCTGGGCGCGATGTCGCCGGGCATTGTGTGGAACGAGGCAGAGAACTTTCCCTATGCCGACCGCAACCCCTACACCGGCCCGCAAGCCGTGCTCGAGGGTGTGTTCGGGCGCATTCTGGCGGACTTTGACGGCTTCGGTGTGAAGCCCGACGAAATCCTCGACGCGGGCGATACGGTCGTGATGCTGGGCCGCTATGGCGGAACCTGCAAGGCGACGGGCGCGCCGATGAACCCGCAGATCGTCCACGTGTGGCGTGTGCAGGACGGCAAGGTCACGCAGTTCCAGCAATATGCGGATACACTGCACGTCACGCAGGTCATGAGCCGCGCCTAGCCGCTACAGGTCCAGCTTCTTCGTGGTGACGGAGACATCGCCCATCTGGATGGGCAGGGCGGTATCGGGGCGAGCGTTTGCGAGGGACTGGGCGTCTGCCGGCAGCTCTTCCCAGTAGCCCTGAACCAGCCATGTGAGCTTTACGGCGGGGGCGTCTGCCGGGCGGGGAGCGAGGGTGACATCCACGATGGCGCCGTTGGCGGCGCGGCCGACGACATCGACGATGTATGTCTCGACCGGGCCGGCCTTCAGCGTGTAGTCCGCGCCGCCGAAGCGGATGCCGGACGGGTTCGCTGCGCCGGGAATGCGCAGGCGGACCTGACGTGCGTCGTTGGCGGTGAGCTGCAGGCTGATGTTGCGCTTGCCGTCCGCGGCGGTGGTATC
>JAVBYB010000502.1 GCA_030824255.1 bacterium | reverse complement strand
CCCGCTGCGCCAGTCCCAGGCCCAAGACGGCGCACGCCAGCGCGGGCGGAAAATTCCCTCCCGGCGGCAAGGGCAGGATCAGCACGATCGCCATGACCAGCACAACGACCCCGATCAGAACGGAGCCCACCCGGCCCGTCATGAACAGGAGGCGCGGCTTCATGACCTTCTCAAGGATGGCCAGTTTTGGCGCCAGCCCTTCGAACGCGCTGACCAGGGACTTCCGATCGAACTCTCGTCTGGACAGTATGCCTGGCAGCCACAACTCCTTCTGGCCGATCACCATCTGGACCGCCACGATCAGGAGGATGATGCCCACCACGGTCGGCACGCCCGGCGGCATGGGCACGACTGAGGGCAGCGCGAACAGGAGGACCGCCAATCCGAAAGAGCGGGCGTCCAGCGCATCGATGATCCCGCGCACTGACACCTTCTCGCTGTCGCCGCGCACCGCTTGCAGCAACACCTGCGACGTCGGCACGCTTGTCGAGCCGGGGTCTTTCTCTACTTCAGATTGCTGGTGATCCTGAGAGGTCAGGGGCATGGCTCCTAGACGCGCCGCCAGGTCGAGCCTTGCGGCCCGTCCATGATCTCGATGCCTTCTTCAGCCAGCGCCTTGCGGATCTGGTCGGCGGCAGCAAAATCCTTCTGCTGACGTGCGTCGATCCGCTGGGCCACCAGCGCGTCGATGCGCTTCGCGTCAGAGGCATCGCCGCGCGCCCAGTCTTCCGGATTCTTGTGCAGCAGGCCGAGCAACCTTCCCGCCGCCAGCATCTGGCCTTTCAGGCGCGGCCAGTCAGCCGCCTCGGACTTGTTGGCCTCGGTCGCCAGCGCGGAGAGCTCAGCCAGCGCCTGCGGGGTGTTGAGATCATCGCACAGCGCCGCCACGACGCCCTTCGGCGCACCGGTGTCTTCAGCTTCAACATCCATGCGCCGCAAGGCATTGTAGAGCCGGTCCAGCGTCGTCTTGCTCTGGTCGAGCAACGATTCCGTCCAGTCCAGGGGCTGGCGATAGTGCGCCGACATCAACGCGAGGCGCATTGTCTCGCCGTCATAGTGCTTCAGCAGGTCGTGCACGAGTTTCACATTGCCGATCGACTTCGACATCTTCTCGCTATCGATCGACAGGAAGCCGTTGTGCAACCAGTAGCGCGCCATCGGCTTGCCGTGCGCGCATTCGCTCTGCGCGATCTCGTTCTCATGGTGCGGGAAGATCAGGTCGAGGCCGCCGGCGTGAATGTCGATGGTCTCGCCGAGCACAGCCTTTGCCATGGCGGAGCATTCTATGTGCCAGCCCGGCCGCCCCTCGCCCCATGGGCTATCCCAGCGCGCTTCGGCCGGTTCGCCGGGCTTGGCTGCTTTCCATAGCGCGAAGTCCGCCGGGTCCTTCTTGCCGCCATCCACTTCCACGCGGGCGCCCGCAATCATCTCGTCGCGGTTGCGGCCCGACAGCTTGCCGTAGTCGGCCATCGACGGCACGTCGAACAGGACGCCGTCCCTGCCCGCGTAGGCATGCCCCTTGTCGATCAGAGTCTGGATGATCTCGATCATCCCCGCGATATGGTCGGTCGCATGCGGACGATAAGTGGGCTCGGTGACACCCAGCGCGCCCATGTCCTCGCGATAGATGGTCTCGTAGAGCGCCGTAATCTCGCCCACCGGGCGACCGGTTTCAGCAGCGGCTGCAATGATCTTGTCGTCCACATCCGTGATATTGGCCGCATAGACCACGTGGGCCGCGCCGTATTTCATCTGCAGGAGGCGAAACAGCACGTCGAATGCGACCGGAGGCCGCGCATTGCCGATATGAGCATAGGACCAGACGGTGGGGCCGCAGACATACATCGTCACCCGCTGCGGGTTTTCCGGCGAAAAGACCTGCTTTTCGCGTGTCAGCGTATTGTGGAGACGGATGTCCATAAGGCGGGCCTTTTCGTTCCGTTAGGAATATTCAATAAGGGTCGCCGTGCGGCAGGCTGGCGTTTTCGAAAGAGGCGCCTATGTGTCACCAACCCCTCGCCTGATCAATTGGCCCGGCGGGACAGTCAATTTAAGGGCGTCGTGATGCCCGGGCCGCTGAAACCATGGCGGTTTGTGGCCCCAGTAACGGAAGGACCGGCCATGGACGCCGTGATCAAAGGCAAGGCCAAGGCCGAAGGCGAGCCATTCAACCGCCCCTCCCGCGATGAGGCGGAAGATGCCGTCCGCACCCTGATTGCCTGGGCCGGCGATGACCCCAAGCGTGAAGGCCTGATCGACACCCCCGGTCGGGTCGTCGACGCCTATGAAGAGTGGTTCAAAGGCTATCGTGAAGATCCCCGTGAATACCTGTCCCGCACGTTCGACGACGTGAAGGGCTACGACGACATCGTCATGCTGCGCGACATCGACGTGGAATCGCATTGCGAACACCACATGGCCCCGTTCCTCGGCAAGGCGTTCGTCGCCTATATGCCGCTCGACAACGTGGTCGGCATTTCCAAGATCGCCCGCGTGGTGGAAATCTATTCCAAGCGCCTGCAGACGCAGGAGACCATGACCTCCCAGATCCTCAACGCGATCCAGGAAGTCCTGAAGCCCGAAGGCGTCGCCGTGATGATCGACGCGAAGCATGAGTGCATGACGACGCGCGGCGTGCACCACCCGAACGTCTCCACAATCACCACGCAGTTCTCGGGCGTGTTCCGCTCGGACAAGGAATTGCGCGAGCGCTTCCTGCGTCTGGCGGGGCGGTAGCTCGAACTTATTCTCTAGGGCATCGCCTTGAGCGCCGCCTCTAGTCCTGGCCGCAGAACATCGTCTTTCGCGTCTGATCCCAGTACGGCATTCACGTAGAGCGCCTGCAAAAAGGTCTGCGTGTTGTGTCGCCAGTTGAGGCCCGCCTCGCTGGCGTACACCGCGTCCGCATCCTTCGGCGTGGAAATCTCTGCCAACCACGCGGTCCACTCTGTCTCATTCATTGCGCCGCGTGACGCCGCGAACAGGATGGGCCGCGCCAGCCGCTCACTCTCGCCATGGACATAGGCATGGCCGGAAGGTGCAACCTGCACACCGACCGCCGATACGATCAGTCTCAGGCCTTCCGCGTCGACAAGAGGATTGAGCACCAGCTGCATCAGCAGGTCTGCCCCATGCGCCACCGCATGCCGCCAACCCTCTTCATCGCTGAAGCCGCGATAGTCCGAAATGTTGATGAACCAGTGCTGCGCATCGACCAGGAGCTTCACTCGCTCTTCCTCGGTCAGGTACGCCTTGATCCTGTCCGCCCGCGCCACCTCAGCCAGCGCCAGCGCCGCGAACGACTGGCCGACCCCGTGCGCATCAGGCGCTGAGAGCTTTGCAGTCAGATCGGCCAGCAGCGCGCGCTTGGTCCCATCGTCTAATTGATCGCCACGCAGCATCTGCGTCAGCGCCGCGTAAGCGATGCCATCGCGCATGGCCGGGTCCCCGCTCGCGAGGCACGCCGTGATCGCAACCGCCAAGGCCGAACGCTCGCCCGCGTCTGCAATCTCGAACTCCGCCGCCTTTAGCGCATCAAGCCTCGCGCGATCCCATCCCAGCGGAGGACACTGGATCGGCTCCGCTGCGGAGGGCATGACGCTCGCCCCAGGCCTGGATACGAAATCGGCAGGCGGCGCCTGCGCGCAGCCAGCGAGCGCAAGAAGCAGCCATGCGTGTACGATGCTCTTCATGACGCGACCCTGCTTGCCGTTACGCAGACTTTCAAGCCTACAAGACGCGTGCGTGGACATGATCGACATTTGGCCAAACCTGCGCTCTTAGTGACTGTCCGCGTCCCGGCGAAACATAAGTGAAAGACCCGACATGAGCCGTATCTTCCCCCTGAGCTTGGTCGCCGCAACGGCATGCCTGCTGGCAGGCTGCTCGCCGCCGAACACGACATCGCCGTCGGTCGTCCCTGAAGCAGCTGTGGCTGAAGAGGCCGACGAAGGCGGTCATGCGGGAAGCCTTGTTCCGATGATGACCTGCGCCCCCAACGCCATGTTCAACGCCTCCACCACGCAGGCGTCACTCGTGGCGGCGCACGGACAGGAGAATATTCGCGAGGAGAAGGTAGCCTGGGTCGATAGCCAGCTGGATGCACTCGTGCTCTTCCCGGACGATCCTTCGATGCGCGCCGAAGTGCTGTGGTTTGGCGACAAGTCGGGACAGCCGCAGGCTGCGCGTGTGTCGGGCGGCGCGGACTCGCTCTGGGTCGGGCCGGAAGGGCTCCTGCTTGGCTCCAGCCTCGCCGACATCGAAGCCGCCAATGGCGGCCCGTTCATGGTGACCGCCTTCGGCAACCACAGCCATGGAGAGGCGTCCGACTTCCTGGGCGGCAAGCTCGCGGGCGCGGATGGCGCCGCCTGCCGTATCAGCCTGACGCTGGACGCCGGACCGGGCGCGCCAGAAGCCGCCGTGGCTGCTGTCACAGGCAATGCCGAAAAAAGTTTCCGGTCTGACGACCCTGCCCTCAAGGCAGCGCAGCCGGTGATCACCCAGATGACGACCCTGTTCCTGAAGCCCTGACCCTCGCATGACCTTCGCCCCGCCGCTTTCCGGTCCGCAGCAGGACGAAACCGTCGAGCTTCGTCCGAAGTTCGACGGTGATGGTCTCGTCGCCGCTATCGCTCAGGATGCGGATACGGGCGAGGTGCTCATGCTGGCGTGGATGAACGCCGATGCGTTGCAACAGACGATCGAGAGCGGCCGCGCCGTTTACTGGTCGCGGTCGCGCAACGCGCTTTGGCGCAAGGGCGATACCTCCGGCCACGAGCAGCACATCGTCGAGATCCGTGTCGATTGTGATCAGGACGCGGTGCTGCTGAAGGTTCGCCAGACTGGCGCTGCGTGCCACACAGGCCGGCGCTCCTGCTTCTATCGCATCGCCACGCCTGCAGGCCTCTCCAGGGAGTGATCATGTTCCGCACGCTTCTCGCAGCCAGCCTCCTCGCGCTTGCAAGCTGCGCCGCTGCGCCTGACGCGCCAACGACGACCTCGACCCGACAGGACACATGGAATGAAGCAGCGCTGGCGGAGGTCAGCAGCTACGCCCAGTCGCAGAAGACGACGGGCTTCCTGATCATCCAGGACGGCAAGACACTCGCGAAACATTATTGGCCGCTGCCGGACGACGCCGCTTCCAGAACGTTCCGCGCCAACTTTGTCCATGGCGAACAACATGACGGCGCGCTGCGCGAGGACGTCGCCTCGCAGCAGAAGAGCCTGGTCGCCCTTCTCATCGGCATTGGCGTCGACGCGGGCCTGATCGACATCGAGCGGCCGGTCTCGGACTATATCGGCTCGCGATGGTCGAATGCGACCCCTTTTCAGGAGAGGGAGATCAAGGTTCGCCACCTGCTTGAGATGAACTCGGGGCTGAAGGAAGATCTCTCATTCGACGCCGCCGCCGGCACGAAATTTTTCTACAACACACCTGCCTACGCCTTCCTGAAGCAGGTGTTGGAAAAAGCTTCTGGCCAGAAATTGTGGATCATCAGCCAGCTCTGGCTCACCAAGATCAGCAACATGCATAGCACTGGCTGGGAGCAGCGGCCCGCCGTGTTCGCCGATGTCGGCAATCCCACCGGCCTGGTCACGACGCCCGAAGATCTCGCAATCATGGGCGAGATCATCCTCAACCGTGGCCGCAAGTCGAACGGTGCACGCATCATCTCCGAGGCTCAGCTCGACGCCATCTTTGCGCCGACCTCGACCAACCCCGCCTATGGCCGCCTGTGGTGGCTCAATGACAGCAGCTACAGCATCAATGTCGGCGCCAACGCGCCGCGCCGCGAAGGGCGCCTCATTCCGTCCGCCCCGCGTGACACGCTCTCTGCCCTTGGGGCGCAGGATCGCAAGCTGTTCGTTGTTCCCTCAATGAAACTGATCGTCGTGCGAACCGGGCAGGCGGCGCCGGATCGCGACTTCAACGAGAAGCTGTGGCAGCTGCTGATGAAGGCTGCTCCGCAACATTAACTCCGGGGCCCATCGTTAATCTTTCGCCCCAGCATCTCCCCATTTCACGCCCGTAATCCGCCATGCGTAAACGCGAGGCTGGTTCATCGCCGCCCGGAAACGGGTGCACTGAAAAGGGCATGAACATGAAACGCGAACTTGCTGTCGCCGGCGTCGCACTGCTTGTGTCGATCCTTTTGTCCTCGCCGACGATCGCGGAGCCCAACAGGTCAGCCGCGAAAGCCAAGGCCGATCCCGCCCCAATCGCCTGGGTGCTCAGGCGCTAGCTTCTGACGCGACGGCTCTTCCCATCGCCGCTGGTCGTTGCTAACGCAGATCGCAACCTGCGGAGGATATGACCATGAAAAGCCAAGCCATTGTCGCCTATGGCAAACCGCTCGAGGAAGTCGCCTCCGACATCCCGGCCCCGACAGGCACCCAGGTACTGGTGAAGATCAGCCATTCCGGCGTCTGCCACTCCGACGTCCACCTGCAGGATGGCCACGTCGATCTCGGCGACGGCGACAAGATCGACTGGTCGCGCGGACGCACGCTGCCCCACACGCTGGGTCACGAGATCGAAGGCACGCTGTCGGCTGTCGGCCCTGAAGCCGAAGCGCTTCTCGATGGCCGCAAAGTGGGCGAGCGCTTCGTTGTGTTCCCGTGGATCGGCTG
>JAVBYB010000040.1 GCA_030824255.1 bacterium | reverse complement strand
CACCTTGTGCGTCACCTTGAACCCCGCCCCGGAAAGCGCCGCCTGAAGTCTGTCGGCATCCCTGACCATGTCGATCGTGTCAAAGACCTCTTTCTCGCCAACCGACACGTAGACGGGACGACCCCCGCCTTTGGACTTTCCAACAACTTCAACCAACGCAGCGTCGGCCCAGACTGACGGACTGCCGATCATGTAGCCGGCAAACGCGTCCGGCTGCCTTGCCAACAGGTTGGACACGAACAGCCCACCATATGAATGCCCGCCCACGAACGAGCGCTTCGGATCAACCGGAAGCTTCGCCTCGACAAAGGGCTTCAGCTCACCGACGAGGAACTTCGCGAATGCCTCGCCGCCGCCGCCTTCCGAATCTCCGCCATCCGTCACAGGCGTATGCAGATAGTCGTGCGCGCGGTTGACCATCACATCCGCACCGCTTGCGGTGTCGTACCCGATTGCGATCACATAGGCAGGCCAGCTGCCCTGCTCCAGCGATATCAGGCGCATGGTGCCCTCCGCCATCCAGCCGTAGAGGTTGCCATCGAGGAGGTAGACAGCCGCTGCCGTCTCGCCTTCCGGAGTTGGCAACATCGGCGGAAGGATCCGCACCATGTACTCACGGCCGGCGGCAGGCGACTTGAACACCATCTCCCGCACCGTCGGCAGCGTCACAGCGCCTTCGCGCTTTACCTCAAGCTCCTGCGCCAGCGCCGCCCCCTGCACGCAGGCAACGACCGCAGCGATCAGCGCCAGTTTCCGGAACATCCGCCCCTCCCCTGAGAACCAGCACCACCAAGCATGGTCACGTCACTGCGCGCAATACAAAACGGGGCGGCCCAGAAGGACCGCCCCGTCATTCAGTCTGCGCTATCAGCCGAAGCTGACGGCTTGGCTCAGGCCACGTTAGCCGGCGGCGGCGTCACAACCGGCGTGCCGAAGATCACAGGCGTATCGAGACCACGGAAGGTCTTGCCCTTGCGGTCGGCGGCTTTCAGCGTCGTGTCGCCGAAGTTCCAGCGCAGCGTCACGCCGAACACGTCGGCTTCAGCGCCGTCGCCATCGAGACGCGAGTAGGCCGCGCCGACCGAGATCGGCGAGTAGTCGAAGCGATACTCGACGCCAACGCCCAGCTGGTTGCCATCGGCATCGAAGCCGGCGACTTCAGCGCGCGCGAGACCGGCGATCAGGTCGAAGCGCAGGTTGTCCGAAGCGAAGATACGGTAAGCAGCGTTCACACCCAGCGTATCGACGTCGCCGCCGTCATCCGTGGCGTACGTGCCGTTGAACACCAGCGTGGTGGAGTTGAAGAACTGCGCATACTCGGCGCCAACCACGTAGGCGGAGTCGCCATCCGTGGTCGCCAGACCAACGAAGCCGCCCCAGGCATTGTTCGAACCACGGTTGATCAGATGGCCTTTGGCGCCAAGCGTGCTGTCCGTGTCATCAGAGTCGGAGAACGTGGCTTCAACCATGCCGCCCCAGCCGCTGTCAGCGCCGAACAACACTTCGCCGTCCACGCCATACGCGTCGCCGTCGCCGAAGTCCGTGTCCACTTTGTTGAAGTTGGCGCCCGCGCTGCCCGTTTGCGCAAAGGCTTGACCCGAGATCATGGAGAGTCCCGCCAGAACGGAGACGGTCACGACATGCTTTTTCATATTTTGTCCTGTCGATGGGAACGGGCGATCTGCCCGAGGCGCGGTTTATATCAGTATGCGGATGGATGAGGTGTCGCCGCGCAGCCACACTCTGATTGCTGCAATCAGTTAACGCGCAATGCGATTAACCATGCCCTCGGGCGCCCATCGCCCGGTCCATGCATGCAATTTTCGAACAGCCTCAAGGCATGCGAGGCGCACTTCCAAAGTGTGAATCGAAAATCGCGCACCCATCGCCATTAATCTCGATCACGCACTTTTCTCAGTTGGGCGCGCGCATGGATGCTGCAGAAACGAGAACGGGACGGCCCGCAAGGGCCGCCCCGTCTTTATCGTCGCCACCTGCAGAACAAGCGGCTTCATCTGGTCAGTCAGTAGCTGCCGCTACTACGGCTGCAGTGCCGAATTCAGACCCGTGAAGGTCTTGCCGGCGCGGTCCGCAGCTTTCAGCGTCGTGTCGCCGAAGTTCCAACGGAACGTAACGCCGAGAATGTCGGCTTCAGCGATGTCGCCGTCAGCGCGGGTGTAAGCAGCACCGATCGAGAACGGCGACTGGTCGAAGCGGTATTCGACACCAACGCCGATCGAGTTCACGTCAGCATCGACGCCACCCGATTCAGCGCGGCCGAGGCTGGCGCCGATGTCGAAGCGGAGGTTGTCGCTGGCGAAGATGCGATAGGCGCCGTTGAGGGCGACCAGGTCCACATCAGCGTCGTCGTCGGTGCTGTAGGTGAGGTTCGCAGCGAGCGTCGAAGCATCGAAGAACTGGGCGTATTCACCGCCAACGGACAGGACGTTCGAGCCGTCGGAGTCCGTCAGGCCGATGAAACCACCCCAGGCGTTGTTCGCGCCGCGGTTGATCATGTGGCCCGTGGCGCCGATTGCGCTGTCGGTGTCGTCGGAGTCGGAGAACGACCCTTCGACGATGCCAGCCCAGCCGCTACCAACGTCGAAGATCACTTCGCCATCGACGCCGTAGGAGTCGGCATCGCCGAAGTCCGAGTCGATTTTGGTGAAGTTGGCGCCGACGCTGCCCGTTTGCGCGAAAGCAGTACCCGAGATCATGGAGAGTCCCGCCAGGACCGAGGCGGTTACGACATATTTTTTCATTTTTTGCCTGTCGATAGGAGCGGACGGAGATGCCCGCGCCGAGGAGATAGCAACGCACTGGGGGATTCGTCTGTCGCACAACAGTCACACCTGCCGGTGCCTTGTTCGCGCCACAGTTCGTTTACGGATTAACGAGCGGTAAACGCACGTTCAGCAACGCGCAAAACAGGAATCCATAGAAGGCTTTGCGCGACGAAGTTGATGTGATCGCTCGCATCCTGGAAGTCGTTGAAATTAGGAAACGTCCTGCATTGCTCGCGCGGTCGTGACATCAGTGTTGCAGAAAAACACTAGAGCAGACGCTCGATCGCCGACCGAAGCTCCTTGCTGTCCGGCTCGACCTTGGACTTGAAGGCCGCCACCGGCGCTCCTGTCTTGTCAGTCAGCAGCTTGTGGAAATTCCATGCCGGGTGCGCCGCATGTCCGAGCTTCTCACGCATCCACTTGAAATAAGGATGCGCCTTGCCGCCCTTCACGTGCGCCTTCTCCGTCATCGGAAATGTCACGGCATACGTCACCGCGCAGAACGCCGCGATCTCTGTTTCCTTTGCCGGCTCCTGCCACAGGAACTGGTTGCACGGCACGCCGAGCACAGTCAGTCCGCGCCCGCGATAGTCGTGATAGATCTTCTGCAGCCCCGTATACTGCGGCGTGAACCCACACTTCGACGCCACGTTCACGACAAGCAGGGCCTGCCCTTCAAACTGCTTCAGCGGCAGCGGCTGGCCGTTGATCCCCGTAAACGCGAAGTCGAATGCAGTCGTCATCTCAAAGAGCCCCATCCACAGCCTGCACGATCTCAGGCGCCAGCGGATCCATCCGCGGATCGAATGCCTGCAGCGCTTGGCCATCCTTGCCGACCAGAAGCTTGTGGAAATTCCACAGCGGATCGGCCGGCTCGCCCAGCTCCTGCTTGATCCACTTGTAGAACGGATGCGCCGTATCGCCCTTCACATCCGTCTTGGCCGTCAGCGGAAAGTCCACGCCGAACGTCGTCGAGCAGAACGTCGCGATCTCCTCGTTCGTCCCCGGCTCCTGCCCCATGAACTGGTTCGACGGCACGCCCAGCACCACCAGCCCGCCATCCTTCTTGTCGTGATAGAGCTTCACCAGCCCCTCATACTGCGGCGTCAGCCCGCACTTCGACGCCACATTCACGACCAGCACCGGCCGCCCCTTGAACTGGCTCAGCGGCAGCGGAGTCCCATCGATCGCGGTGAAACTGAAATCGTGCGCGGTGGTCATGACTCGGCCTTCCATTTCATCTGGAACTCGATCTCTTCGCCGTCGCTTCCGCGCTCATGCTCGATGTTGAACACCGCCCGCGCCGGCGCCCGAATGCGCTCGCCGCCGATCTGGATCACGAACGCCTCGCCGCTCTCCACACTGTCCGCAAACCGCCGTAACTTCGCGACGAACTGCGCGCGCGTATAAGTCTTCTCGATATCGCGTGAGGGTTTGCGGGCCATGGAGTCTCCTTGCATCCATGTCCAAGCTAGGGCGGCGTGTCTTCCTTAACAACCCGCGCCTTCCCTGCCTTCCGCTTCACGCCGTTCGCCTTGTCCCACGCCCGGCCTTCCTCGATCAGCCTGTCCGTATTCGTTCGGATCGCCTCGCCCAGCAGCGCCACCATCTCGTCCTTGCCCAGCCCCGGCGGAATCGGATCGAGAAACTCGATCACTGCGGGTCCCGGATACTTGTCGTAGTCCTGCTCCTGCCAGCGCAGGCCGAGATTGGTCGCCACTGGCACCACGGGCCATTGCGACGTCTCCTGCATGTGCCACACGCCCGAGCGTATGCGCTTGTGCTCGCCCACCCTGGTGAGATGCCCCTCGGGATAGATCAGCACGATGCGCTTCTCGTCCGACGCCTTGGCAAAGCTGGCCGCCAGGTCCTTGCGCGCTTCCGGCCCGCCGCAATTGTCGATCACGATCGCGCCCAGCTTCTCCAGCACCTTCGGCACCAGCGGAAACCGCTCGAGATGGTCGCCCGTCACGAACGCCACATCATCGAACTGCACATACATCAGGAAGCCGTCGCCATAGCTCGAATGCTTCGGCGCCACGATGAACGGCGCCGGCGGCAGCCGCTCACGACCTCGCACCTCGGTGGTGATGCCGATGAACTTCATCAGCTGCACCATCCGCTTCGAATAGCGCTTCACTGCCCAGCGCACGCCATGGCTTCCGGGCACAAGCGCCAGAACCGCCGCCATCAGCACGTACCAGAACGACACCCACCAGAAGCCGACATTGAAGATGAAAGACCGCATGCGTCCCCCGAGGCTGAGTGTCCGCCCTCGCATCCCGCGCCGTTCGGGTCAACGCAGGGCTGAAGGATCAGCCCGCAGCGCCGATCTTGTCCTGCGTCCTTATCTCGAAGTCCGAAGCATCATGCCGCTCGCGCAGCTGGCTTTTCGGATCGCCGAACGTCCGGTTCACCATCCGCCCGCGCTTTACCGCGGGCCGCTCCGCAACCAGGTTCGTCCAGCGCACGACATTCTTGTACGCGTGCACAGACAGGAACTCCCCCGCCTCATACAGCACGCCCTTCACCATCGCGCCGTACCAGGGCCACACCGCCATGTCCGCGATCGTGTAGTCCTTGCCCGCGAGATACTCATGCTCGGCCAGATGCCGGTCGAGCACGTCAAGCTGCCGCTTTGCTTCCATCGCATAGCGATCAATCGCGTATTTGATCTTCTCCGGGGCATACGCATAGAAATGCCCGAACCCGCCGCCAAGAAACGGCGCTGACCCCATCTGCCAGAACAGCCAGTTCATCGTCTCGGTCCGCGCGTGCAACTCCTTCGGCAGGAACGCGTCGAACTTCTCCGCCAGATAGACCAGGATCGAGCCGGATTCGAAGACCCGGACCGGCTTCACCGTGCTATGGTCCACCATCACCGGAATCTTGGAATTCGGATTGATCTCCACATAGCCGCTTCCGAACTGGTCGCCCTTCATGATGTCGATCAGCCAGGCGTCATACTCTGCGCCCTCATGACCCAGCGCCAGAAGCTCTTCCAGCAGGATGGTTACCTTCACGCCGTTGGGGGTGCCCAGCGAATATAGCTGGATCGGATGCTTGCCGACCGGCAGCGCCTTCTCGTGCGTCGGCCCCGCGATCGGCCTGTTGATCGTCGAGAACCGCCCCGCACCCTCCTTGTCCCACGTCCAGACCTTGGGCGGCGTATAGGTGGTGTCAGTCATCCGGCAGGCTCCTGAATTCTCTACGCCCCATTTGAAGCGCTCACCTCTCCGAAACAAGGCGCACAGCCCGCTTCGTTCGCTCCGATCGGTAAGCCCGCCTGCCATGTCGATCCAGCCGGACTGACACGTGCGCCCCCCTTTTCCTAATGGAACTGCGCGCCAGCGCCCGATTAGGCCTCGGGCTGAATCAATGCTAGGTTGACGCGTCGGCATCGTTGAGGGCGCGCATTCCAGCCCTCGGAACAGTCCCAGCCCAGGCAATCGACATGCTATCCCGGCCACCTTTGGCTAAGCGCGCATACGCGCTTAGCCTCGGAAAGATCGACCTGCCGCCTGAGATCGCCGTCGATCTCGAGGCCGAGAATACGCTTCTGCGCGCAGCTCTCGCAAAATCGGAAGGCGCCGGCGTCAGGCGCGAACTCGTCAGCCGGGAACTCCAGCACAGGATCAGCAATTTGCTCGCCGTCGTGATGGCAATCGCGCGCCAGAGCTTCAAACCCGCCGATGCCGCCAGCCTGGAGGCGTTCAGCTTGCGGCTGCTGGCCTTGTCCACCGCGCAGAAACTGCTGATCGATTCCGAAACCCGCGCGGCCAGCATGGCCGAAGTGGTCGCAGAAAGTCTCGCCCCTCACGGCCTCGAGGACGATCGCGTCGCAATAT
>JAVBYB010000556.1 GCA_030824255.1 bacterium | reverse complement strand
GCCAATTCAGACGCCAGCGTGGGAACGCAGACGAACCCCGCGATTGCCGAACTACCGAACGGCATACTGGTCGTGACGTGGATGCACGGCGTCATCGACACGATCGTCGGCGCCGCCGCCTTCGATGCGCAGGGCAACCGCCTGACGCCATCGATCGCTGTCAGCGAAGGAAAGTCCCCGAACCTCGTCACGCTGGGCGATGGAACGCTGGGCTTCGAATGGTACAACGGTGACTTGCGGGGCGAGTATCGCCTCGTCGATCTTGCGCGCCAGTGGGCGGGCGACGACACGGCGGAGCATTTCGAAGGCGACATCATGCGCGACATCATGCTCGCCGGTGCCGGCAATGACACGATCCTGGCGCTCGGCGGCGACGATGCCGTCGTGGCCGGATTGGGAGATGACTGGCTGGACGGCGGCGACGGCGACGATCTCCTCGCCGGCGAACAGGGGAATGACCTCATCCTTGGCGGCGCGGGCGACGACCTGATGGAGGGCGGCGATGGCATAGACATCGCCAGCTATGCCGGAGCTGCAGCCGGCGTCACGGTCAGCCTGCTTTACGCGACGCCGCAGGATACATTCGGCGCCGGCATCGACACCCTGTTGCTGTTCGAGAACCTCGAAGGCTCCGCATTCGCCGACACGCTTGTGGGCGATCATGGCGCGAATGGCGTTCACGGCGCCGCGGGCGACGACTGGCTCGTCGGGCTCGCTGGCGACGATCTCCTGGAAGGCGGCGCTGGCGTCAACGTGCTGCTCGGCGGCGATGGCGTTGACCTCGCCTCCTATGCCTCGCAGACCGCGAACCTCTGGATCGACATGCCGGCCGGCGTTTATTCCGCCGCCGGCGTGTGGGACGTGTTCTGGGAATCGATCGAGGGCGTACACGGCGGATTCGGCGCGGACACCATTTTCGGCAACGCATCCGACAACCTGCTTCGCGGCGCTGCGGGCAATGACGCGCTCATCGGCAATGCGGGCGCAGACCGGCTCGAAGGCGGCGATGGCGATGACTGGCTCGTCGGCGGCGACGGCGACGATCGCCTGGTCGGGGGCGCAGGCATTGATGTTCTGACCGCTGGCGCGGGGGCCGACACGTTCGATCTCGGCGCAGCCGCAGGCTGGGATGTCGCCTTCGATTTCAGACCCGAGGAAGACCGCTTCTCGCTCGGCGGCCACACATGGTCGGGCTTCTTCGTCATCGACGCCGATGGCGATGGCCAGGTCGATGACACCCTGCTCGGCTATGCCGGCGGAAACTTCGTCGCCCTCGACGTGGCAGGGCTCACGCTCGATCAGTGGAACGCACGGGTTGATATGCCCGCCGGCGCCGCGCCATTGGCGGACGCCGATCCCGCTTCTCTTGCCGCGCCTGCCCTCTCACCGGATCAGCAGGGCTGGCACCTGTTCGGCTAGCCCGCCGCCTTCGGCCCTTCCGGCCGCGTGCCGACATAGATCGCGCTCGCCAGCAGGGCGACGCCGACGATTGCCGTCCACATCGGCGACATGTGAACCAGCAGCATGATCACGAACGAGATCAGCATCGAGCCGATCGCGATGATCTTGATCTTGCGCGGGATGGCGCCGTTATCCCGCCAGGCCACCACGCTCGGCCCCAGCCGCGGATGGTTCAGCAGCCAGGCCTCCAGCTTGGGCGAAGACCGCGTGAAACAGCCCGCCGCCAGGATCAGGAAGATCGTTCCCGGCATGCCCGGCAGGAAATAGCCGACGACGCCGACAACCGTCAGCAGCACGCCCGCCACAAGAAAAAGCGGGCGCGTCAGCGGATTTGCCTTGGGTTTGACGTGAGGCGGTTTGGCGTCAGACATCTCGGTTTGCTTGTCGCAGGGCGGCCGACCTTGCAGGTACAGCCTTCAAATTGCAATTCGTTCGCAAAAAGCAAGGAGACGCTGCGTCATCTGCCGCAAATAGAGGCCTTCACGCTTTCGGGATGCCTGCCCCAGCGTCCTTCCCTGTAACCGGCGTTCCGGCCTATGGTCCGCCCCGAGCCGACCGGCCCAAGAGCCGGCGCCACACAGGGGAGAAAATGTCCACAAATCCGTTGAAGTTCGGATCGCGCCTGCTTCTGGCAGCCGCATCCTTCGCCATCCTCGCTGCCTGCGGCGCGGGCGAGCCCGCCGCGCCAGCCGCTCCGGCCGCCGCCGCCGCCGCCCCGTCTGACACCGCCGTCTGGCCCACAGCCGCCGTCGCCGACGCAACCACGCTCGGCTTCACGGCTGAAGGCATCGCCGCGCTCGATGCGCGCCTCGCCCAGTCAGTCACCGACGGCGACGTCGCCGGCCTGACGTACATCCTCGGCAAGGGCGGCGACATTGCCGCCTTCAAGTCCTACGGCGTCCAGTCCGGCGACCCGAAGACCGGCGCGCCGATGACCAAAGACTCGCTCTTTCGCATCTACTCGATGACCAAGCCGATCACCGGCGTCGCCATGATGCAGCTCTATGAGCAGGGCAAATGGGCGATGGAAGATCCCGTCTCCAAGCATGTGCCCGAACTCGCGGGCCTGCAGGTGCTCTCGTGGAAAGACGGCAAGGTCGAAATGAAGGACGGCAAGCCCGTCACGGTCGCCGCCTCGCACGAGCCGACCATGAAGGAGCTGATGAGCCACACCGCCGGCTTCGCCTATGGCCTCTCCGGCGATGATCCAGCCAACAACGCCTTCCGCGACACCGCCGTCCTCGCCTCGAAAGACCTCGAGGAGATGATCACCAAGATCAAGGACATCCCGCTGATCTACGATCCGGGCACGCGCTGGTACTATTCGGTCGGCGTCGATATCCAGGGCTACATCGTCCAGAAGCTCTCGGGCCAGAAGCTCGGCGAATACTTCCAGCAGCACATCTTCACGCCGCTCGGCATGACCGACACGGCCTTCTTCGTTTCCGAAGAAAAGAAGCCGCGCTTCGCTGACGTCTATCGCTGGGACAAGGACCTGAAAGCCCTCGCCGTGAACCCCGAGCGTCCGGACCGTCCGGGCTTCACCGATCCGAACCGCATGGAATCGGGCGGCGGCGGCCTTGTCGGCTCGACGCACGACTATGCGCGCTTCGCGCAGATGTTCCTCGGCAAGGGTACGCTCGCGGGCAACACCGTGCTGAAACCGGAAACGGTCGAACTGATGCGCACAAACGCCATCGGCGATCTCAAACTCTACTCCGACGGCACGACCGCCAACCCCGGCCTGCCCGGCGTCGGCTTCGGCATGGACTTCGCCGTCTATGACGACACGTCCGTCACCGGCCAACCCTATGGCAAGGGCACGCATTACTGGGGCGGCGCTGCCGGCACCTGGTTCTGGATCGATCCGGCCAACGATCTCTTCTTCGTCGGCATGATCCAGTCGATGGGCGGTTCGCGTCCGGAAGGCATGAACTTCCGGAATGACTCGGCCAAGCTCGTCTACGAAGCTCTCGCCCCGACGGCGGCTGCAACCGCAGCGCCTGCCCCGGCGAAAGAACTCGAACCGGCGCACTAAGGCGCGACGGAAACACCATCGGGCGGCGTTGGGATCATGGGCTCAACGCCGCCCTTTCTTTTTGAAGACAAGCCTTTTCAAGACAAGAAACGACCCGGAGGGAGAACGCCAATGTCGCGCACCGGAATGATCACGATCGGAAAAGTCTGGCTCGTCGCTGGCCTCGCCAGCGTCCTCGCCGCCTGCGCCGCGATGGAAGGCGGCACGACAACCGCCTCGACCGCATGGCCGACCGCCACCGACGTCGTCGCAACCGCCCCCGCCTTCACGCCTGCCGGCCTTCAGGCCCTCGACGCGCGTCTCAAGGAAGCCGTCGACAAGAACGAAGTCGTGGGCCTGCAATACGCGCTGGTGAAGGATGGCAAGCTCGTCGCCTTCAACACCTTCGGCGCGCAGTCGATCAGCGGCCCGGCCGTCACGGAAGACACCATCTTCCGCATCCGCTCGATGACCAAGCCGGTCGTCGGCGTCGCCATGATGCAGCTCTGGGAACAGGGCAAGTGGAAGGCTGAAGACCCGGTCACGAAATTCCTGCCCGAACTCGGCAATCTGAAAGTCGCCACCAAGGCAGACTCGATCACCGAAGGCCTCGTGCCGGCCAATCGCCCGCCGAACATGAACGAGGTGATGACCCACACCGCCGGCTTCGGTTACGGCCTCTCGGCCGCCACCGCCGTCGACAAGGAATTCCAGCGCGCCAACCCGCACGCCCAGCCCAATCTCCAGGCCGCGATGAACCGCCTCTCGGAGATCCCGCTGCTGTTCCAGCCGGGCGAACGCTGGAGCTATTCCTACACGGTCGACGTGCAGGCGGCGGCGCTTGAGAAGATCACCGGCAAGACGCTGGGCGATTATCTTGACCAGAACATCTTCACGCCGCTCGGCATGAACGACACGGCCTTCTTCCTCTCGGACGAGGACTACAAGAACCGCCTCGCCACGGTGTACCAGCGCAATGCGGCGGGCGAGAAGGAAGTCTTCCCGGACGGCTACAGCTTCACCATCCGCAACCACCACGAATCCGGCGGCGACGGCCTCACCTCCACCACGCACGATTACGTCCGCTTCATCCAGATGATCCTCAACGAGGGCACGCTGGACGGGAAACAGATCCTCAAGCCGGACACCGTGAAAGTCATGATGACCAACCACATCGGCGACACCAAGGGCGTCTTCGGCGGCGCCGGCTTCGGCTGGGGCGGCGCCGTGAAAACGGCTGCACCGACAGAAGCCGCGCCCGCCCCCACCGGCATGTATGACTGGTTCGGCATCGACGGCACGTGGATGTGGATCGACCCGGTCAACGACATCGGCTTCGTCGGCATGATCCAGCGTCGCGGCAACCCCGGCCCCGGCGCCATCAACCTTCGCGGCGAGTCACAACAGCTCGTCTACAAGGCGCTGGCGAAGTAGGATCACCCGCAGAAACACAAAGGCCCGCTGGAAACAGCGGGCCTTTTCTTTTGTGCGCCCCGCATCCCACCCCGAACAAAATCAGCGCGCTAGGTGTGGGACGGCCCAACTGCAAAAATAAAGTGGCACGACCGTCCGTCCCACCCTTCCACCACCACGCCTATCTTGCTCGCCATGACACGAGCACGAACGCACATTCGGGCAGTCGGCAAACTCTCGCCGCTCATCCAGCCTTTGCTGGCGGCGGCGCTGTGCGCGTTCCTGAGCCTCGTGAAACTCTTTCAACTCAGAAGGAAATCCAATGGACCGCCGGGCTCCCGCCCGGCAGTCGACGCGCAGCGTCGAACACCGACGCTCACGCATCTCACCAGCCAAGCCACTCCCACCAAAGCCATAAACCGCGATGGTCGGGATGCGCTTCGCTTGCCAGGCATGACGCCGTTGATGTCGTCCCGGCTGGTGATCCATTCACCCCCTGTCACGCCGGACGCACGCAAAGCGCACAAGCCGGGCCAGGGGGCGGCACACGCCATGCCGCGCGCCCCTTCGCGCGCATGTCCTGTCTTGTCCCCGCTCCGCCTGAACTAAACGCGGGGCGCATGACGCAAACATAATCCCTCTGCCGCAAAGGCAGCAGGGGACGCGCCCGCATGCGGGTTCCGCTTGTCGTCATTCCGCCCTACGGTCCCGGCGAATCAATCGGGACCTCGCCCATGTCCATCCGCCGCCGCACAAAAATCCTCGCTACGCTCGGCCCCGCCAGCGACGGGGCCCTCAAGATGGAAGAACTGCTGCGCGCCGGCGTCGATCTCTTCCGTCTCAACTTCTCCCATGGCAGCCACGCCGAACACGCCGCCCGCATCGCCGCCGCGCGCGAAGCGGAAAAAGCCTCCGGCCGCCCCGTCGCCCTCCTCGCCGACCTTCAGGGTCCGAAGCTCCGCGTCGGTGATCTGCCGGGCGGCTTCGTCGATGTCCGCATGTCGTCCGAACTTCGCCTGATCGCCGCGATGACCGCGACTGCCCCGGACACCATTCCGATCCCGCATCCCGAACTCGTCGCTTCGCTGCAACTCGGCGACAAGCTCCTGATCGACGACGGCAAGATGATGCTCCACATCGTCAAGGTCGACGGCGCCGACCGCATCGCCCGCCCCGTCGCCCCCGGCCGCATCATGAGCCGGAAAGGCATCGCCGCTCCCGGTCGCCCGATCCCCATTCCGGCACTGACAGAGAAAGACATTGCCGACGGCCTCTTCGCCCTCAGCCAGGGCGTCGACTATATCGCCCTGTCCTTCGTCCAGCGCGCGGGCGACGTCATGCTGGCGAAACAGACCTTCGGCGACCACATCCCCATCATCGCCAAGATCGAAAAACCCGCCGCCCTCGATGAACTGGAAGCCATCGTCCAGCATTCCGACGCCGTGATGGTCGCGCGCGGCGACCTCGGCGTCGAACTCTCGCCCGAGCAGGTCCCCGTCGCCCAGCGCCGCATCGTCCGTACCGCGCGCGCCCACGGCAAGCCGGTGATCGTCGCCACGCACATGCTTGAATCGATGATCGAAGCCCTCGTCCCCACCCGCGCCGAAGCCAACGATGTCGCCACCGCCGTCTACCAGGGCGCCGACGCCGTCATGCTCTCGGCAGAATCCGCCGTAGGCCGCCATCCTACAGCGGCCGTCGCCATCATGGATCGGATCATCCGCGCCATCGAAACCGACCGCGACGCCAACCCCTCCTTCCCCATCGTCCCCGTCAGCGAAAACTCGACGGCCGA
>JAVBYB010000410.1 GCA_030824255.1 bacterium | reverse complement strand
CTCGCCGCCACCGACAGCAGCACCGGCCCCATCAGCGAGATCGTCGCGATGTTCGAGGCAAATTCCGTGATCACGATCACCAGAAGCCCGATCAGGAAGATCACGAGAGCCGGATGCAGGCTCGACAGCCCGCCCAGGCCGTTCGCCAGCCAGGGCGACAGTCCTGAAAGGTCCGCCGCCGCCGCCAGCGCAAGGCCGCCGCCGAACAGCAGCAGAATGCCCCATGGAATTTTCTGCGCATCGGCCCAGATCAGCAGCGGCCGTTGATGCTCGCCGCCTGCCGGTACCATGAACAGCAGCAGCGCGCCCAGCGTCGCGATCATCGTGTCCACATGGCCACCGTCGATGCGCGCCCCGCCGAGCAGGCTTGCGCTGATCCAGTCAGCAACCAGCGTCGAGATCATCCAAAGCCCGGCAACGTAGAAAAAGATGATCATCACGCGGGCCTCAGGCTTCGTCAGCGGCCCGAGCTTCGCCAGTTCCTCCCGCACGCGCGCCTGCGCTCCTGCCGCGCCCTTGGCGTCCACCTTCAGTCCGCGCGACAGGATGAACCAGGCTATCGGCAGCAGGATCAACACAACCGGCACGCCGATCGCCATCCATTGGCCGAACGATACTTCGATGCCTTCATGACGAAGCTGGGTGAGGGCGATGCCGTTGGGTGGCGTGCCTATCGGCGTGGCCAGTCCTCCGATCGTTGCTGCAAAGGCAACCGCAAGAATCAGGGAGGCGGCAAACTTCGGATCTTCCTTGCCGTTGATGGCTGATCCCGCCGCCACGGACAGCGCCAGCGGCGTCAGGATCAGCGATGTCGACGTGTTGGAAATCCACATGGAAATGAAAGCCGCTGCGGCGATGAACCCCGCCAGCATCAGGCCGGGCCGCGCCCCGCCGCGCGCCACCAGCCCGTAGGCGATCCGCGTCGAAAGCCCCCAACGCTCGATGGCGATGCCCAGCAGGAAGCCGCCGATGTAAAGCAGCACGACCGGGTTCGAATAATATGAGCCGAGATCGCCCAGCCCCAGCAGCCGTGTCGTAACCTCTCCATCGCCAAGTCCCGCCCGGCAGGCGCCCTCGGTCGCGCAGATCAGCTGCCCGCGCGGCCCCACCGCGACATCTATCCCGATCAGCGGAATGGCGATGATCGGCAGCAGGGCCGTCGCCGCCAGTGGAACGGCCTCGGTGATCCACCACGTCGCCATCAGCGCGAGCAGGCCCAGCACAAGCCGCGCCTCCCACGCCAGCCCCTCAAGCGGCAGCAGGATTGCACCCACCGCCAGCATCGGTCCCAGCCACAGGCCGATGCGCTGCACCTGGCTCGGGCCCTGCGGTGATGCTGTGATGTTGTCTTCGCTCATCCTGCCCCTGCCTGAAAGCAGGGCGGACCGTAGCATGCGACCCCGTGAGGGGAAGGCGAAAGGCGATAACGTCCCCGGCGCCTAGAGCGCCCTCACCATGAACACGAGATCGAGCTTCTTCCCGAACTTGCGGCCTACGCCCTTCAGAAGGCCCTGGACCTCGAAACCCAGCTGCTCGTGCATCGCGATGGAGCCTGCATTCTCGCTGTCGATGCCGCCCACCATCGCCTCCAGCCCCTTGGCTGTCGCGCGCGCAATCAACTGCTCGAGAAGCGCGCGTCCGATCCCCCGCCGTTGTGCTGCGGGCGCGATATAAACAGAGTGCTCAACCGTCCGCGCATAGCCAGGAAAATCCCTGAATACGCCGAAGCTGCCATAGCCCAGAACCTGACCCGCATCGTCCAGCGCCACCAGAATGGGGAATCCAGCAGCCTTGCGCGCACGCATCCACTCGCCCCGTATCTCCAGCGTGGTCTCCGTCTCGGACCAGATGGCGAATGTCTCGCGCACGGCGTGATTGAAGATCGTCACCACGCCCGGCAGGTGGCTCTCGTCCGCGTCTACAATCGTCACCGACACTTCCGCCTCCGATGCTGCGCCGCAGCGTGCATTGCGATCCGCACGCACGGCCCCTAGCTCAGATTGTCGCGCCATGCGATCTCGAAACGATAGAACAGAAAACGTCTGGGAGCCCGCCGAAATGTCCAGTCCGACCGCCGCCTTTCCGGCCATGTCCATCGCGCAGTGCAACGCGCTGATGACGGCCCCCGGCGCCAGGTTCGAGCTGGAAGACAAACTCATCAATGGCGTTGTCCTGCACACCTACAAGACCGCGCCGCTTACCCTGCGCGATATTGTCCTGCAGTCGCGCGACTGGGCGGGGCGCGAATACATCGTCTTTCAGGATGAGCGCATAACCTTCGGCGCTAACCTGAAAGCGGCCGCCCACCTCGCAATCAAGCTGCGCGACGAGTTCGGCGTGAAGAAGGGCGATCGCGTCGCCGTCGTGATGCGCAACTACCCGCAATGGCCCGTGGCCTTCTTCGCTCCGCTCCTGATTGGCGCCATCTCCACCCCGCTCAACTCCTGGTGGACAGGGGAGGAGCTGGAATACGGCCTCGCTGACTCGGGCGCGAAAGTCGCCATTGTCGATCCGGAAAAGCTTGAGCGCATCCGCGATCACCTGCCGAAGCTTACCCAGCTCAAGACCGTCATCGTCGCACGCGGTGGTGATGATGAGGCAGCGCCGAGCATCGTCTCGATGGAAAAGCTGGTTGGTCCCGCCAGGTCCTGGGCCAACCTGCCGGACATCGCCGCTCCGGAAGCCGACATTGGTCCCGATGACGACGCCACCATCATGTACACGTCCGGCACCACCGGAAAACCCAAAGGCGCGCTCGCCTCGCATCGCGCCATCATCTCGAATGTCTATAATGGCATGTCATGCCAGGCGCGCCACTTCCTCCGCCAGGGACAGCCGCCGCCGGTCCGCGACCCGAAGGTCGATCCCCAGCGCATCGCGTTGCTCGCCATCCCGTTCTTTCACGCAACGGGCGCCTTCTCGAACCTCGTCCCCGCCATCATGAACGCTGACAAGATCGTCACCATGTTCAAGTGGGATCCGGGCGAGGCGCTGGAGATCATCCAGAATGAGAAGATCACCACGATCGGCGGTGTCCCCGCAATCGCGTGGCAGGTGCTCGAACACCCCGATCGCGACAAGTACGACCTCTCTTCCATCACCATCGTCGGTTATGGCGGCGCCCCCTCCGCCCCGGCCCTTGTCGCCACAATCAAGAAGCGCTTCCCGGACGCCATCCCGTCAAACGGCTGGGGCATGACCGAAACCTGCGCCGCATCCTGCGTGAATTTCGGCAAGGACTACGAACTGCGTCCGGATTCCTGCGGCGCGCCGTCCGTCGCGATGGATTTCAGGATCGTCGGAGAAAAAGGCGAGACGCTTGGCCCGAACCAGATCGGCGAGTTGTGGGTCAAGGGTCCCAACAACTGCAAGCTCTACTGGAACAAGCCCGAAGCCACCGCGAAGACCTATATCGATGGCTGGGTCGTCACCGGCGACGTGGGCCGCATGGACGAGGAAGGCTTCGTCTTCCTGACCGACCGCGCGAAGGACATGCTCATCCGCGGCGGCGAGAACATCTACTGCATCGAGGTCGAGAACGCCCTCTACGAACATCCCGCCATCATGGACGCGGCTATCGTGGGCATTCCGCACAAGGTGCTGGGCGAAGAAGTCGGCGCCGTGGTGCAGGTGAAGCCTGACATGAACGTCACCCAGGACGAGCTGCGTCAGTTCACTGCCCAGAAGATCGCGGCGTTCAAGGTCCCCGTCGAAATCCAGATCCAGCGCGAACCGCTGCCGCGTAACGCTAACGGCAAGATCATGAAGAACGAGCTGCGCACCCGCTTCAGCCCTCGAAGCTAGGCGCTGACGGTGCGAACCGTTCCGTCGTTTGCCTGAGAAAGTCCATTGTCGTCAGACGGTTGGCGGAGTCCGAGTTTCATTGAAACCCTCGCCTGTGGCGTGCGTTCCCTTCTGGCACAGGAACGAGGGACAACGCATGAGCCGCACAGCACTCTGGTCAGTTTTGGTTTTCACCGTGTTTGCTTTTGCCACGGCAATCATCTTCTTCTGGATCCGTGACGGATCCCTCCGCGAAGCCGGCGCCTCCATGGACAGCCTGCTCAGCCAGACTGGCACTAACATCTCGGAGACAACGGGCGAGATTGCTGACTCGACCGGTGAAGCGATTGACCGCGCAACCGACGGCGACGACCGCACCTGATCTCTCACTGCCGCATCTCTTTGATGGAGAACTATCATGCGCATTCTTGGCGCGCTCGTCGTGATCGTTGCCGTAGGCTTCATCGCCTTCATGGGCTTCTACTGGATGCGTGATGGATCGCTGGAAAGCGCCGGCCGCCAGATGGACGAAAATCTTGAAGGCATCGACCGCACGACCGAGCCGCTGCAAGAGTCGCTGGGCGAAGTTGGCGACGGCATCAAGGAAACCGTCGACAACGCCACGGATGGCAATGACGGGACCTAGATCCAGCGCCGCCATTTGAGGAACACAAGAACGCCCACGCCGAGCAGCCCTGTCACAAGAACGACGAGCCCGAATGACCAGGGCTCGTCGGCCCATGGTATGCCTGCAAGGTTCATCCCCAGCAGGCCCGTGACGTAAGACAGCGGAAGAAAGATGGCCGATACGATCGACAGCGCGAGCAGGCGCTGGTTGAGTGTTTCCTGTCGCTGGCCCACCACCTGGTCCTGGAGCACGCCAGCGCGGTCCCGTATCGAATCCAGCTCTTCGGAGATGCGGAGGATGTGGTCGGACGTGTCCCGTAGCTCCAGCTGGTCAGTCTCACTGAATGCCGGCGCGCCGGTGCGGTGCATCCGCGTTTCGCGCATGAGTTGGCTCATGGCTTCGGTCTGCGGCTGGACGTAACGGCGGAGCACAAGGATCGTCCGGCGAAATTCTGCTAGGTCACGGGGAGACAGGCGGCCATGCCCCTCCAGCATGATGTCCTCAAACTCGTCAGCCTCTTCCTTGAGCTGCTCAACGACCGGATCGATGTAATCAACCAGCTTCGCCGCGATTCGCGCCAGCAATTGCCCCGGTGACTCCGGTGCGTCCCGTCCGATCTCCTCACGCACCTCGTGAATGGCTTTCACGGGATAGGAGCGCATGGAAATGATCAGGTTGGTCGTCGCCCACACGCGCACCGAGATCATGTCCTCGGGCTCGGCGCCAGGGTTGTGGTTGATTCCGCGCAGGTTCAGCAGCAAGCCATCTTCATAGGCTGCACAGCGCGGCCGCGTTTCGGATTGCAGCAGGGATGCGATGGCTGTCTCGTCGAGATGGCTGGATTCTTCCAGCCAGTCGCGCGTCTCATCGGAAAGCCTGTTGAAATGCAGCCAGCGCCAGCCCTCTTCCGGGCAGGCGGCCGTCGGCTTCAGCGCGCCCCAGTCCACTTTCTCGATTCCGCCATCAGCACGAAAGTTGAAGCCGAAGATAAATCCTTCGGCGTTCGGCTCCGTATGGTCATTGCGTTCGATTGGCGAAATCGGCATGGGCGACAACTCATCTGTCTCGCCCGCTTCTAGAACGGTTTGTGCGGAGGCCGCTAGGCCCCCGGCAGCCTATTGCCGGACGCTAGCGCAAGCTATGCGATCGCCGGAATTGCCCAGCGGCTGGCTGCTGTGATCGTCGGGATTGGAGTGGATTACCAGAGCCGACCCATCCGCATCCTGCAACTCGGACAGGGTGACGAGGTTGGTAAAGATCTCGGCTGACGCAGACCCGTCGCCCGCTGCAGAAATATTGGGCAGGTCGCCATTCTCCGGCCCATGTACATAGAGCAGGCCGTGATTGGTGCTGCTGGTCTTGATGTGTGCGCCTGCATGCTCGAACTTTGCAGTGTCCGTGCAATCGCCGATCGCATGCAGATGCGTTCCATGCCAGCCCGGCGACAGACCGCCTGCGCCTACGATGATGCGGATCAGCACGCCTGTCGGTCCCGGCGTGAATTGTGTCCTGCCGATTTCTGTCCCGGAATTGTTGATGATGGACGCTTCGATCGGAGGGCTGCCCGTCGGCTGGGTAGCGGTCGGCGGCGGATCCTGTTCGGACGTAGCGCAAGCTGCGGCGCACGCAAGAAAGACAGCCAGTCCGGTCGCTCGCAGCATCAGACATCCTTTCGCTTGCCGCAAAGAAGCGGCTGCCGTCTAAAGGCTTCAGATCGATGGCGGTTCCCCTTTGGCCCGGTGATGAGCAGAGAAGACGACAGCGGCAGCAAGGACACGCGACGGCTGGACGTCGAGCTTGTCCGCCGTGGTCTTGCGCCATCTCGCGCGCAGGCCAGCGAAGCGATTGCCGCCGGCAAGGTTCGCGTCGGTGGCGCCGTCGCATCAAAGCCGGGCCTGCAGGTGAGCGTCGACGCCTTGATCGAGGCGGCGCAACTTCATCCCTGGGTCTCGCGCGGCGGGGTCAAGCTGGCCCACGCGCTTGACGTCTTCAGCGTCGATGTATCGGCGCAACATTGTCTCGACCTGGGCTCCTCAACCGGCGGGTTTACGGATGTGCTGTTGTCTCGCGGCGCGCGTAAAGTCGTCGCAGTCGATGTGGGCGTGGGTCAGCTTCACCCGCGCCTGCGTTCCGATTCTCGTGTCCATTCGCTTGAATCGACCGATGCCCGCAGCCTCGATGCTGCGGCAGTGCTGGAGCCGCCGATGATCATCGTCTGCGATGCCAGTTTCATAAGCCTGTCGAAGCTGCTGCAGCGTCCGCTGGAACTGGCCGCTCC
>JAVBYB010000137.1 GCA_030824255.1 bacterium | reverse complement strand
CGTGACAGGGACACGGGACGGGAGGAAGCCATGCGGGTGATGTTGGTGGTCATGGCGGCGTTGCTCTCGCCGCTGGCGCAGGCTCAGCAGCACCTGCCGCCGGAGCCGATGTTCTGCGATCCTGAGAGCCACCCCAACGACGCCGTCGCTGCAGCGCCGTATTCGCACCGCGTGATGTTCGAGGACGAGCATGTGCGCGTGCTTGAGATCCGCCTGCCGCCGGGGGCGACGGAGCCGATCCACGTGCACGCCCTGCCGAGCGTGATCTTTGGCGAGACGGGCGGCGAGGGCGGGGCGAAGTTCATCTATACGGAATACCGGATGCAGGGCGGCAAGTTCGTGGAGGTCTCCAGCCAGGAGATCACGCCGACGGCAGGCTATCGCGCCGTCTGGTCGCCGCCAGAGGGACCGCACGCGATCAGCAATGTGGGCGGCGTGCCTGTGAAGTTCACACGGGTCGAGATGAAACCGGAAAGCTGCGCCCGCCGATGAACGGCGACGGAGGGATTGGGCCACGCCTGCAACAGGCTGCGCTGCTGCTGTCCAAGGGTGACAGTCGTGGGGCCGAAGCCGGGTTGCGGGCGATCCTGTCGCGCGCGCCGGGGCAACCGGATGCATCCTTCATGCTCGGCGCGGCGCTGGCGATGCGTGGCGACCATGCGGGGGCCATAAGCCAGTTCGATCTCGCGATCCGCGCCAGACCGGGCCACGTGCAGGCCATGGCGCAGAAGGCGCGGAGCCTCGATGCGCTTGACCGTCGTGAAGAGGCCGTCGCGCTAGCCGAAGCCGTGGGCAAGCTGCAGCCCGATCCATGGTCAGCCGACACGGCGGGCGTTGTAATGACGCGGGCGGGGCGCCACGCGGCGGCGGCGGAGCTCTATGGCCGGGCGGCGAAGCTGGGACAGGCGCCGGGATATCACTACAATCATGGGTCGGCGCTGGTCTATCTGGGGCGGTTCGACGAGGCGCGGCAGGCGTTCCGCGCCTGCCTTGCGCGCGACCCGAACCACGGACCGGGTTGGGCCGAGCTGGTGAAGATAACAAGACAGACGCGTGAGCAGAACGAGATTCCCCGGCTGACCGCGATTGCGCAGAGCATGGCGCGCGATCCGGCGGCGGTGAATGTCCTGGGACACGCGATTGCCAAGGCCCATGAAGATCTCGGCGAACCGGCGCAGGCGATGGAATGGCTGGCGCGGGCGAAAGCGGGGATGGCGACGCGCGTGGATTCCGCCGGTGATGCGGCCCTGAGCGATGCGGCGCTCCGCAGTCTGGGCATATCAGTTGGCGCAGTCGGTGCGGCTGATGGACCGATCTTTGTTGTGGGCCTGCCGCGTTCGGGCACCACGCTGACGGATCGCATCCTGTCGAGCCATAGTCAGGTGACATCGGCGGGTGAGCTTTCGGATTTTCCGATGGCGCTGCAGGCGGCGACGGGCGTGCGAGGCGCGCGTCAGGTGAGCGGTGCGCTGATCGATGCAGCGGGCGCTGTCGATCTTGCTGCTGTCGGTCGCGCCTATCTCGACCGCGTGAAGCGCAGGACTGGAATCGCGGGACGTTTTGTCGACAAGCTGCCAGTGAATGTCTTTCTGGCGCCGTTGATCCTGCGTGCGTTGCCGGGGGCGAAGGTAGTTTGCCTGAGACGGCATCCGGCAGATGCGGTGCTGGGGAATTATCGTCAGGCGTTTGCAGAAACATCCGCTGACCTGACCTACGCATTCGATCTTCGCGAGACGGCGCGCCATGTCGCACGTTTTGAAAGCGTGCTGGCGTCGTTCACGCAGGCGCTGTCGCCGGAGCGGTTCAGGGTGTTGAGCTATGAAGCCCTGGTGGCCGACCTTGAAGCCGAGGTGAGAGGCCTGCTCGATTTCTGCGGCCTGCCTTTCGAAGACGACTGCGTCCGGTTCGAAGAGAATGCTGCGCCGGTGGCGACGCCGAGCGCCGCGCAGGTGCGCGAGCCGATCAATGCGCGCGCTGTTGGACGGTGGCGGCGCTATCGCCCCGCACTCGATCCGGCGCTGGAGATACTGATCGAAGCCGGCGTCATGTCACGTGATGAGTTCGGCTAGGGCGCCTCGATGAACTTTTCGCCGGTGCCCGGCATGTAGGCAGGCGGCAGCGGGCCGACGACGCCCTGCAGGAAGGTGACCTTCGTTTCGATCGTCAGCGACTGGCGCATGGCAAGGCCTGCCTGCAGGGCGGCATAGTCTGGCCCGTCTCCGCCCATGGCGGCGGCGTCGCGCGTGGCGGCCCAATGTTCGGCGCTGGCATAACGGGTGGTGAGGTACACTTCGTCATAGTCGGGCGACGCTTCCTTGCCGCCGGGCGGTGGGATCACCAGCCACATCCCCACAATGCGTGCGCCGATCTTTTCGAAGTAGGGCCAGACGCCCTGTTGTGACGCTTTCAGGAATTCCGGGAAGCCGCCCTTCCTGATCTTCCAGTAGCGGATGGTCGTGATTTCCTGTCCGGCTTGCGGCTCGAGATTGCGGACGGGCCCGCGTGTTTCCGGGGCGTCGCGATTCATCTGCGCCGGATTGTTGCTGGGCGGAAGCTGGCCGGGAGGTTGGGCATTGGCCGTGTTGCAGGCGCACAGCAGGAGCAGGGCGGCAGCGGCGGCTTTGCGGATCATTGTTGGTTTTCCCGAACATTCTTCAGCGGCTACATGGTGTCGGGTTAGCAGCGTTGGTCAATCGCCGTTCGGTGGAGATAAAATCTCCGCGAGTGCTTGGCGGCGGCGGCGGCGCTGCAGGTCTGGCCGCGACTGGCGCGATGTTGACCATAACCGGCATTACGGGCGGGCATTGCGGGGCAACGTTCCTGCGCGTCTTGCGTCTCGGGCGCCGCCTCTGTGTGATCGCGACGATCGACACAGTGAGTGAGGTGCAACGTGCAGGCAAAGCGCAGCGTTTGGATGTGGCATGGCGGCGTGGCGGCCTGCGCGTTGCTGATGACGGCCTGCACGCAGACGGCGTCGACCGCGCAGGCGCCCGCCCAGCCGGGACTGGTTGAACTGGAGACAGAGGTTCTGGCGCCGGGGCAACCCTATCCGCGCTTCAAGGTGGATGCCGCGTGGCCGCAGATGCCGGCGGATCTGTTGCTGGGGCAGGTGTCCGGTGTCGCCGTCGATGAAGATGACGATGTGTGGGTAGTGCATCGCCCGCATTCGCTGACAGCGACGGACACGGGACTGGCGACCAATCCGCCGAGCGCTGTGTGCTGCAAGCCCGCGCCGACCGTGGTGCGATTCTCCAAGAGCGGCGCGTATCTCGCGGGATGGGGTGGGGCCGAGACAGGTCCGGTGATCGACGGCGTGAACCAGTGGCCGGCCAGCATTCACGGCGTCTTTGTCGACAGCGACAAGACGGTGTGGTTTGGCGGCAATGGCGACGGCGACCATGCCGTGCTGAACTTCACCGCCGACGGCAAGTTCATCCGGTCGTTCGGGCGCAAGGGCCTGACGGCAGGCAATGAAGACACGGCGGCGCTGGGCAATCCGGCTGACGTCTATCACGGCAACGGGCAGGTGCTGATTGCCGACGGTTACATCAACAAGCGGGTGATCCGGTACGATTCGGCAAGCGGCGCCTTCACGGGGTTCTGGGGCGCGTATGCGGAATCTCCTTCGGGAGGGACACGCGCCGGGAATTTTGACCAGAGCCAGGCGACCAGCGCGGCGGATGGCGGGGCCAATCCGGCTTCGCGCGGCTATGGCGATATCGTGCACTGCGTCGTGCCGACCGATGACGGGCATGTCTATGTCTGTGACCGGCGCAACAACCGGGCGCAGCTGTTCACGCAGGCGGCTGATGGGTCGCTGACCTTTGTGCGCGACATCGTGATCGCAGCCGAGACGGGCGGCACGCGCACGGTGACAGACATCGCGATTTCACCCGACGGCAAGTATGTCTACGTCGCGGACATGATGAATGCGCGGATCTGGATCCTGCTGCGCGAGACGCATGAGCCGGTGGCGGCCATCGGGCGGATTGGACGGCAGGCGGGGCAGTTCACCTGGCTTCACTCCATCGACATCGACTCCGAGGGCAATCTCTATGTCAGCGAGGTGAATACCGGGCGGCGCGTGCAGAAGCTGGTTCTGACCGGCGTCATGTAATCGCGCTTATTGCGATGCACACACATGGCGGGCCTCCGGGTCCGCCATTTTGATTCCGCGCTGCGGCATGACTTGTGTCTTGCGATTCCGATCACATCTCTTTTGGCGGGCGTGTGCGATACGTCAACGCCACCTTAATCGCGCCCGCATAGCCTTTGATTCCCGCCCTCCAGCCGACCCGGTACCCCATGAACCTGTTCGACGGCATCAAGAGCGACTGGATCTACATCAACGGGTTCCGTCGCATCATCGGCGCCATCGGCAGTTTCGATCCGGAGGCCGAGTATACGCTGGCGGATGTGATCCAAGACGCGGTCGACGATCACGCCGACCGGACCTTCATCTCGTTTGAAGGGCAGGAGATCACCTACGCAGCCTTTGAAGCGCGCGCGAACCAGTTTGCGCATTGGGGCCAATCAGTCGGGCTCAAGAAGGGCGACACGGTTGCGCTCTTCATGGAGAACCGTCCCGACTACATCGCCTTCTGGGCGGGCATGGCGAAGATCGCGGTGCGCACCGCGCTGATCAACTACAACCTGTCGGGCGCGGGCCTCGCCCATTGCATCAAGGTGGCCGACTGCAAGGCCATCGTTATGAACCCTGAGCTGGCGCCGCAGTTTGCGAGCGCGAAGGATCTGGCGCCGCTGTCGCTGGGCGCGTTCGTTCTGGGCGGCGCGGTTGATGGCCTGGTGCAGATCGACAGCGCCGTGGATAAGGCAGTTGCCACGCGGCCGGACAAGTCTTTGCGGGCGGGCGTCAAGGGCGGCGACGTGGCGCTTTACATCTACACGTCCGGCACGACAGGCTTGCCGAAAGCGGCGAAGATCACGGGCGTGCGCGGGCGAGGCCTGATGCGCGTGTTCAAGGACGCAACGGAGGCGGGGCACAATGACCGCATCCTATTGACGTTGCCGCTGTATCACGCGACGGGCGGCATGTGCGGCGTTGGCACGGCGCTGAATGCGGGCGCGTGCATCATCCTGCGGCGAAAATTCTCGGCCTCGCATTTCTGGCAAGAGGCGATCCAGAACAATGCGACGATGCTGGTCTATATCGGCGAGCTTGGACGCTATCTGATGAACCAGCCTGCCAGTGCGCTGGAGCGGCAGCACAAGATCACCAAGGGCTTCGGCAATGGCCTGCGCGCCGATGTGTGGGAGCAGTTCGTCGCGCGGACGGGGATCAAGCGGCTGGTGGAGTTCTATGGCTCGACCGAAGGCAATGTGAACTTCTTCAATCTCGACGGGAAGATTGGCGCAGTGGGCCGCATTCCGCGCCTGCTGCGGGCGCGCCTGCCGGCGCGGATCATCAGGTTCGATGTCGAGACGGAGGAGCCGATGCGTGGGCCCGACGGGTTCTGCATGGAAGCCGCGCCCGATGAAGTGGGCGAGGCGGTGGGGCCGATCACGGGCGAGGTGCGGCAGCGCTTCGATGGCTACAATGACGAGAAGCAATCGAAGAAGAAGATCCTGACCGATGTGTTCGTGAAGGGCGACCGGTGGTTTCGCACCGGCGACCTGATGAAGATGGACAAAGACGGGTACATCTACTTTGTCGATCGTGTCGGTGACACGTTCCGCTGGAAGGGCGAGAACGTCTCCACCAGCGAAGTCGAGATCGCGGTCTCGTCATTTCCGGGAGTGAAGCACGCGATTGTCTATGGCGTTGCCGTGCCGGGGCAGGATGGACGCGCGGGGATGGCGGCGATCACGCCAAAGGAAGGCGTGGACCTCAAGGGGCTTTACGCGCACCTGGCCGTGCATCTGCCGGCCTATGCCCGCCCGGCGTTCGTGCGACTTCAGGATGAAGTCGAAACCACCGGCACGCTGAAATACCGCAAGGTGGACCTCGTGAAAGAGGGTTTTGATCCACTGAGCACGACTGATCCCCTGTTCGTCGTCGACAATGACGCTCAAACTTATGAGCCGATCACGGCCGAGGTCTTGCAGAGCATTGTAAGTGGAAGAATCCGCTTCTAGGGCCGGTCGCCTAGGATTTCTTCGGGTCGACGTTCGCAGCCGGATTGCGGCGTGTGTTTGTCTCTTTCGCATCCGCCAGCAGGGTGGCGCACGGAGCGTCTGGTTCACCGCCGGTCTGGACGAAGGGAAGGATGCCCAGCGCGCCGGTCACTGAAGCCAGCAGGCCAGCGATGCCAGCCTGCAGCAACGTTTCCTCGTTCAGCGCCTCGAAGGACGGATTGCGCAGCGTGCCGCCGACCTTGATGTCGCCCGAGATCGTGCCGATCGAGACATCGTGCGGGCGGGCGTAGACTTCGATGTCGATCGACTCATTCTTCAGGTCAACGTGGCCGGACGCTGCGATGAGGCTGTCCTTGTTGTCGATGACGGCAGGCTGAAGCGTCGCCAGACCGTTCTTGAATGCGACGTTCGCCGCAAGGCAGCGGGACTTGATGAATTCTGGATCGTCCTTGTCTTCCGTGGCCCAGAGCAGGAAGATTTCGCCGATGTCGAGACCTGCGCCTTCGGTGGCAAACTTCGATAGCTCGCTGTTGTTGGACCAAAGGCCAGCTTCGCCGTTGGCCGAGGCTACCGCATCGCGGAAGCCGGAGCCGGTAAAGTTGAGGGCGAAGCGGCCCTGCATTGTTC
>JAVBYB010000066.1 GCA_030824255.1 bacterium | reverse complement strand
TGGGGAGAGGGTAGGGTGAGGGGGGCGGTTCAGGTGGCGGGGCGCCAAAGGGATTTTCCGAAAGCGAACGCGCGTGCGAAGCGGCTGCGGCGTGAGATGACGCCTGCGGAGAAGCGGCTGTGGGCTCGGCTTCAGAAGGTAGAGGGATGGCACTTTCGGAAGCAGGTTTCGGTCGGGCCGCATGTGTTCGATTTCGCGGAGATGAGCGCGAAGCTGCTGATCGAAGTGGATGGAGGCATCCACGAACTGGAAACGGTGAAGGTTCGAGATCAGGCGAAGGAAGCCTTGGCTTTGGAGCAGGGCTTTCGCGTGCTGCGTATTCCGAACGTGCATGTGTTCGGTACGGGTGATCCGGCGATGGAGACGGTGATGGCGGCTTTACGGAAGCCTGCGCGGGATCGCTGAGAGCCTGAGTGGAGAGTGGGGGTCGGATTGTTGGGGCGGTCTGCGCGTTCGGGGTGACCAGCGGTTTCCAGGACCGTTCGTCCGCAGGTCAGCCCACGAACGCCTTCTCGATGACGAACTCGGCCGGGTTGGCGTTGGAGCCTTCCTTCAGGCCGGCTTTCTCGACGAGGTGCTTGATGTCGGTGAGCATGTCCATTGAGCCGCAGACCATCACGCGATCCACGGCGGGATCGAGCGGCGGCACGCCGAGGTCGTCGAAGAGGATGCCCTTTTCGATGCAGGTCGTGATGCGCTCCTGGTTGGGCCAGGGCTCGCGCGTGACGGTGGTGTAGTGGACGAGGCGGTCGAAATGTTCGCCGACCAGCGGATCGTCGCGCAGCGACTCGACCAGCTCCTGGCCGTATTTCAGCTCGCCGACTTCGCGGCAGGTGTGGGTGAGGATCACCTGGTCGAACCGGGCATAGGTGTCTGGGTCGCGGATGATGGAGACGAAGGGGGCAAGGCCCGTGCCGGTGGAGAAGCAGTAGAGGCGCTTGCCGGGCGTCAGGGCGTCATGGACCAGCGTGCCGACGGACTTGCGGCCGAGCAGCACCTTGTCGCCGACCTTGATCGACTGGAGGCGCGAGGTGAGGGGGCCGTCGGGAACCTTGATCGAGAAAAATTCGAGCTCTTCGTCCCAGCTCGGGCTGGCGATCGAATAGGCGCGCAGCAGGGGTTTCCCGTTATCGCCCGGAAGGCCGATCATCACGAACTCGCCGGAGCGGAAACGGAAGGCCGCTGGGCGGGTGATGCGGAACGCAAACATGCGGTCGGTGTAGTGTTTCACCGACAGGACGGTTTCTTCCGTGGGCGCGTTGGGGGACTTCGCCTTTTCGGCGGGCTGGGCGGCGGCTTCGGTCATGGCGTCCTGGGAGGTTCCGACAGGCCCCGTCCGGACCTGTTTCTCGCGGGTTGGACCTAGGGGGTTGGTCCCCCAAAAGCAACTAATGCCAATGTTTAGCACACAAAGGCGGCAGGAACGGCGCTGCGGGAGGCCTTCGCCATAATCTCGCCCGCCACGCCTTTTTGATACCGTGGAGCGGCGAACGGCCGTATTATAGGGCCTAGCCCCCGGCTGGCCCCTAGAGGCGTTTCGGCCCGGACCATATCTGGAGGTAGACCAGTCCATTGCCACGGCTTCTCAGCATAGTGCTCGGCGCGCTTGCGCTGATAGCGGCCGTGGTCGGCATCCGATCGCTCATGTCGGGCGAGGATTCGGTCGTGCACGTACCGGCGATTGCGGTTCCGACGCTGGACAAGGCGCTGCCGGGCGAGGGCGACATGCACGGCGGAACGGTGGAGTTCGTCCGCTCGCGTTCGGAATCGCGCACGCTCTATCTGAAGCTGGGCGCCCGCAGCGCCGCCGAGATCGCGCCGGTGGCGTTTGGCGCTCCTGGCAAGGTGGCCGCCCTGCCGGTTCAGGAAGGCGCAATCGTCGAGGCAGGAGCGCTCTTGTGCGGACTGGAGGGCGATGCAACGGGCGCGCGCGTGAAGCAGGCCGAGGGGGCGGTGGCGCGGGCGCGCGAGGCCCACAAGCAGAATACGGAATGGGTCGCCAATGGGTGGGTGTCGCCCGCGCGGGTGAAGCAATCCAAGTCGGCGCTCGATGAAGCGGAGGCCGTGCTGGAGACGGCGCGGGGCGAGGTGGCGCAACGCCAGGCCGTCGCGCCTTTCCGCGGCGTGTTCGAGAAGCGTAACGCCACGATGGGTCAGTTCGTGCAAATGGGATCGTCATGCGGCGTGGTCGTGCGGCTGGACCCGATCACTTTCGTTGCGGGAGCCCCGGAGAAGCAGGCGGTCCGCGTGCGCGTCGGCGCGCCGGCGCGTGTGAAGCTGCCGAACGGGCGCGAGGTTGCGGGCACGGTCGAGAAGCTGGCCAGCGTCGCCGATGCGCAGACGCGGAATTTCGAAGTGAAAGTGATGGCGCCGAACCCGGACAACGCCATTCCGGTCGGCGGCGCGGCTGAGCTGCGGATCAATATCGGCATGGGCAAGGCGCACCGGATCAGCCCGGCCCTGCTCAAGGCGGATACGCAGGGCCGCATCGGCGTGTACTATCTCGACGTGGGCGGCGTGATCGGTTTCATGCCCGCCGACATCGTGGACGAGACCGCAGGCGGGGTGTGGGTCACCGGCCTGCCGGATGAGACGCAGCTGGTCGCTGAAGGGCAGGACGGCGTTGTCACCGGCATGCGCGTGACGCCCGTTGTACGCGACGCACCCGCAGGCGGTTGAGCACCTATTCTTCCCTGATATCCCGGTAGCGCGTCTCGAATTCTTCGGTGCGCGGCGCCTGGCTGTATCCTGAAGCCAGATAGAGTTTCAGCTTGCGCATCCGCCTGGGCGAGATTGGCACTTCGAGATAGCCGACCTCCTCGATCGCGGCGAAGTCGGCGCGGATCATTGCACGAAAGCCCGGTCCGCCACTGGCCACCAGCACAGCTCTGTCCTCGCCGGGCTGAAGCTTGCCTTCCTCCTCGGCGTGGCTGCGGGGTGAGGGGCCGCGCTGCCAGGCGCGGACAGGCGGCATGTCCAGGTCGCGGCCGTAATAGTCGAGCGCGTGCCAGTATTCCCGATCGTCCACCATGATGGCGCTGACGTTGAGGTCGCGCGCGCGTTCGATGAGTTGGTCGGTGGTCTCGCGCCAGCCCCGCACGCCCTTCATGGCGCTGGACGCGCCGGTTGCGTCGGCAAGGCCGGGGGCGACCCAGATGGCCGTGAAGAGCAGGCCGACAATTGCATTGATCACGATGCCTGTCTTGAGGACGGGCGAGACCTTCAGCTTGCCGAAGGCGCGGTCGATCCAAGCGGCAACAAGCACGCAGGCGCCCGGATAAGCGGAGGCTGCCCAGTTGGCGTGGGCGCGGGACATGATCTCCTGCGCCAGGATGACCAGCAGTGGCGGCAGGATGAAACACATCAGCCAGAACTCGCGCGTGGTCGTCGGCTTGTCCTTCCGTCCCGCGAGGAAGATGAATCCGGCGATAAGCAGGAGCAGTGTCACGGGACCGAAGACGGCGGCCTGATCCTGAAGGTAGGTGAAGACGCGCAGCGGGCCAAAGCCTGCCTCGCTGAGATTCACATTGTCCGCAGTGTGGCTGACCGTGGCGAAATCATTGGCGACGTTCCACCAGAGGTTAGGTCCGAGCACGACAAGCGATGCGAGCGCAAGGACAGCGCCTGCCGGGGACAGCAACGCCTTGCGCGTGTCGCGATCGACGATCGCGGCAAGCACGGCGCCGCCGTACAGATAGAGCGCGGCGTACTTGCCGAGCATGGCGAGCCCGATGAGGCCGCCGGCGAGGGCGGCGTTCAGCAGCGATGGGCTGTCCCGGAAGCGCCACAGAAAATAAAGCGCCGCAGCAGACGGAGGAAGAAGGACGGCGTCCGTCGACATGATGGTCGATGACAGGAAAATGCCGGGCATCAGGAGGTAGATGACGGCCGACCACGCGCCGATGCGGGCGTCGAACATGCCCCGCCCGAGCAGGAACAGGAAGAAGGCGCCGACGCCGTGCAGGATGGGCGAGAAGAGGCGGATCGCCCATTCGCCGTCGCCGACCACGGCGGTCGACAGCGCGATGACCCAGGCGACGAGCGGCGGCTTCGAATAGTAGCCGAAGTCCAGCGTTTCGGACCAGCGCCAATATTGCGCCTCATCCGGCCCGATCTCGGTGGGCGACACGACAAGCACCACGATGCGCAGGACGACCGCCATGCCGATCAGGAGGGCCGCGCAGGCTGCAGAGTCGCGCCGCCAGAGATCGGTAAGGAAGGTCATGCGTGATGATGTCCGGATCAATTCCCGTGCACCCTACAGGCTCGTCGTGTGCGCCAGAAGCCCATGCGAATCGCGGTTTGTGCTGAACACGCGGCCTCTGCGTCATTCCGTTCCGTACAGCGTGGCGTGGGCGCCACATCCGGCGGAGAAAGGTGAGCGCATTCTGGGCGTCGAAGCCTGAATCAGAGGCGTATGTTTCGAGGCTGGATGGTGTTGCGCGCAAGCACTTCGGCACGCTTTGGCGCGCGACAGGTGACGGTAGCGTCAACCTGAGAAATGCCGCAGCGCGGAAATCCCGGGAAGTATCAACGGAGAACTGCCCCGAAACGGGCTCAATTGGGGCTGTGGAAAACTTGTCGCACTTCCGCAAAGACGGGGCAGGAGCTTGCGCGATGTACGGTTTGACGCGGCAAGAACAGGTGCGGCGCCGTCAATAAACATTCATATCCGGGTCATTGAGCGCGCGCAGCCGACAGGCTATCGGCGCGCAGTGTTCGAGAGGGGCAGAGGCGCCCGATCTCATGTGGCCGAGGGGTGACAATGATCAATTTCAAGAGACTGGCAGGCGGTGTTGCGATCGTGGCGATGTCCGCCGCGATGACCCCGGCTGCGTTCGCGCAGGTTACGTCGTCTGGCGTTCAGGGCTCGGTGACGAAAGCTGATGGCAGTGCTGCTGGCGACGCCACGGTCACCATCGAGGATTCGCGCACGGGTCTGACCCGTTCGGTCGTCACGACGCCGACCGGCGCGTTCGACATTCGCGGCCTCAACGTCGGCGGCCCGTATACGGTTACGGTGTCGGCCCCCGGCGAACAGTCCACGCAGATCACGGACGTCTATCTGAACCTCGGTTCGTCCACGAGCGTGAACCTCGCCTTCACCGGTTCGACCTCCACGGACGTTGTGGTCATCACGGCCACACAGGCCCGCGCCACGCCGATCGCCATCGGCCCGGCCTCGGTGTTCTCGGCCGAAGACCTCGCCACGAAGCCCGCGATCAACCGCGACATCAAGGACATCATCCGCAACGACCCGCGCATCTATCTCGACCAGACGGCCGGCGGCCCGGTCGGTACGGACGGCGTGCAGTGCGCCGGCGCTTCGCCGCGCTTCAACTCGGTGTCCGTTGACGGCATCGGCCTCAACGACGGTTTCGGCCTCAACAACAACGGCTACCCGACGGAGCGCCTGCCGTTCCCGTTCGAAGCTGTCAGCCAGGTGTCGGTCGAACTCGCTCCGTTCGACCCGCAATACGGCGGCTTCACGGGCTGCGCCATCAACATGGTGTCCAAGTCGGGCACCAATGACTGGACCGGCTCGGTCTTCTTCGACTTCACCAACAACGACATGCGTGGCGACACGATCGAAGGCCGCAACGTGTTCGTTCCGGAATTCGAAGAGAAGCGCTACGGCCTGACCTTCGGCGGCCCGATCATCGAAGACACGCTGTTCTTCTTCGGCGCCTACGAGCGCTTCGAAGGCGTCAACCTGTTCGGCCGCGGCCCGGTCGGTTCGGGCGCGACGACGGAAGTCTCTGGCTTCACGCAAACTGAATTCCAGCAGATCATCGACATCGCCCGCACCGTCTATGGCATCGACGATCTCGGCGGCCAGCCGGTCTCCGATCCGTCGATCGACGAGAAGTATCTCGCCCGCATCGACTGGAACATCAACGACCGTCACCGCGCGGCGCTGACCTACAATTACAACAAGGGCCTGAACCTTACCGAATCCGACACGGGCTCGTCGAACTTCGAGTACGGCAATCACCTCTATGACCGTGGCGCCGAACTGAAGGCCTATTCGGGCCAGGTGTTCTCCGACTGGACCGACGAGTTCTCGACCGCCCTGCGCGTGTCGTACAACGACGTGAACGCCACGGCGCTCTGCCGCGACGGCGCGAACATCGGCGAAGTGCGCATCACCGTCGACACGGGCCGCTCGGCCTATTTCGGCTGCGATGACAGCCGTCACTTCAACGACCTCGACTACACAGTTCTCACGGTCAAGGCGAGCGGCACCTACCAGCTCGGCGACCACACGCTGGGCTTCGGCGCCGAGCGTCAGACCTACGACATCTTCAACGCCTTCACGCAGCACACCGAAGGCGAGTTCGTGTTCAACTCGATCGGCGACTTCCAGGCCGGTCTCGCGAACCAGATCTTCTACGGCAACGCCGCCGGCACGAATAACCCGGACGATACGGCCGCGACGTTCAAGTACGACATCAACACCGTTTACCTGCAGGACGAATTCCCGATCGGCGACGCAATCGACGTCACGATGGGTCTTCGCTATGACTGGTACACCAACAGCGACATGCCGCGCCGCAACCAGTTCTTCGAAGCCCGCAACGGTTTCGACAACACCGAGAACCTGGACGGCAAGGGCATCCTGCAACCGCGCTTTGGCTTCAGCTGGGATCTGATGGATCGCCTGTCGCTGCGCGGCGGCGCCGGCCTCTTCTCCGGCGGCAACCCGAACGTGTGGGTGTCGAACTCGTACTCCAACGACGGCATCACCGCCGTCCAGCTGCAATACGGCCCGGCTGCCCTGCCGAACATGCCGCTCGGCTG
>JAVBYB010000146.1 GCA_030824255.1 bacterium | reverse complement strand
TCCGCAATCCGACACACAGGTGCTGGTGTCGCTTGGTGCAGATGGCACGTGGACCCCACATGAGCTGAAGGCGAAGCTTTCGCCCGGCATCAACTATATCTCCGCTGACGTCGATCAGTCGATCTACCAGACGGCGCTCGGTTTCGGCGCGACGGATCAGCAGGTCGTCGATTTCGCGGACATTCTTGGCTACGACATCGACTTCCAGCGCGAAGTGCATCCGGGCGATCACTTCGGCATGCTGTATGAGACGTTCGAGGACGAGCGTGGGCAGCAGGTGAAAACCGGCGTCGTGCTGATGGCCGAGATCGATGGCGCAGCACTTACCAAGACGTTCTATCGCTATACGCCTTCCGACGACGGACAGGTCGACTACTTTGATGCCAACGGTCAGAGCGCGAAAAAGTTCCTGATGAAGACGCCGATCAACGGCGCGCGTCTCTCATCCAGCTTCGGCAATCGCAAGCATCCGGTGCTCGGCTATACCAAGCTGCACAAGGGCACTGACTTCGCCGCGCCGACTGGCACGCCGATCTATGCCGCGGGTAACGGCCGCATCACGAGCTATGGCCCGAACGGGTCTTACGGGAACTTCGTCAAGATCGAGCACGCCAATGGCTACACCACGGCGTATGCGCACCTCTCGCGCTTCTCCAAGGGCCTGAAGCGTGGCAGCTCCGTGCGTCAGGGCGAAGTGATCGGCTATGTCGGCACGACGGGCCGCTCGACCGGCCCTCACCTGCACTATGAGGTGTATGTCGGCGGCAAGCCCGTGAACGCCATGACGCTGAAACTGCCGACGGGCCGCAAGCTTGACGGACCGCAGCTTGAGCAGTTCAAGGCCGAGATGGCGCGGATCGAGGGCATGCGCGACCAGGAGATCCTGGAGCAGCAGGTGGCGGCCGCAACGCCGTCTCCGACGGCGCCGGGCTATGCATCCGTGCCGGTGGCCGCGCCCGCTCCGGCGGAATCGCGCGATATCGAACTGCGTCCGTAGCACCAGCCGCCTTGTCTCGCAGGGGCGTGCTGCGCTAGTTCCTTCTGGCGAGGGAATTACGTGGAGCCGCTCATGTCGTCGCTGAAGCTTGTTTCTGCCGCCGCACTCTGTGTTGCGCTGACCGCCTGCGCGAGCGGTCCGAAGCAGGACCCCGGCCGGTTCGGCTTCATGGTGGGGTGCTGGCAATCGGCCGAGACCGGCAACAAGGAAGTTTGGTCCTACCCCGAACTGGGGATCATGTTCGGCTATGCGACGACAGCCTCGACGTGGGAGCAATCGCGCATCGACCAGCGCGCCGCGCAGGCGACCTACACAGCCTCGCCGGAAGGCCAGCGCCCGGTGACCTTCATCGAGGCGCGGCGGGCCGATACAGGCGGCGCGGGCCAGGTGATGGCGCAGTCGTCGGTGACGTTCGAGAACGGCGACCACGATTATCCGCAGCGCATCCAGTATCGCCAGACGGAACAGGGCCTCGCGGCATCGATCTCGAAGCTCGATGGCTCGCGTCCGGTCGAGTATTCGTGGACGCGCTGCGAGTAGGCGCTCGCTGCACGCAACCCCCTACCCACCCTCGTGGTTCGACGGACGGCCCTTCAGGCCTGCTCACCATGAGGGCCAGGCTGGCGCCTGCGTAGGCTCCTCGCCGACCTCGCGATCGTTAGACCTGCGCCAACCTGCCCTCGATCACCTTTGCCACCGCGCGGGCGATGGGCTCCATGATGGCGGGCGTGGTTGAGTCGGCGCCGTCGATAGGCGTGTGGAAGTGCGCGTTGCCGCCCCAGAAGCCAGCGCCGGAGGGATAGCCCTCTTCCAGCACCAGCCGGTATTCACCCAGCGCCTTCGAGAGATCTGCGGGCATGGGCGTATCGATGACCGGGTGGCCGGCGAATGCGGCTTCGATGATCGGCACGAGGTCGGGCGTCGCCATCAGCGCGCGCGTGAGATTGGGCGTGTCCTGCGCGACGAGGCCGGAGGGTGTCTCCTGATACGCGCGGGCGGCGTAGCTGGCGCCGAGATGGAACCAGAGCGCGGTCTCGGGCGGCTTGGGCGCTTCGTGGACATGGAAGAGATGCGCGCCGTGGTCGATCCATTCATGGCCGGAGGTGGCGACGAACAGCCAGCGGACGGGGAAGTTGGTGGTGAGCGCCCATTCGGAGAGCGCGCGCGACATGGCGATGCCCGGACCGCGCTCGCCGCCGCAGGTGAACCAGCCGCTCTGCGGCGTGGAGATGATGACCCACGGGCCTTCCGTGCCGTGGCGTGCGATGGTGTTGCGGCCGGTGCGCTCGCCGCCGGGGCCTTCGATTGTGAGCGTGGCCGGGGCGTTGCCGCTGATCGCAGCGTCGAGGCGCGCGCGCTCCTTTTCGCCGATCTGGAGCACGGGAATATCCAGCGCCATATCGACGGGCGTGTTGATGGCGACGATCTCTCCGGAGGGACTGCTCATGACCATGACGACACCGACTGCGCCCGCAGCGGCGGCGCGGCGCGCGGCTTCGCGATAGGCCGCGCCGGGCGAGACGGCGCCGGGATCACGCGCGACATGGATCAGCGCGATGCGGCGCTGGACATCCGCCGGCTTGTCGACATTCCACCAGGCGAGTGGGGCCGAGAGGCCGCCAGCGGGCGTGAAAACCAGAGGCGGCTGCGCGAAGCCTTCGAAGGTCTGGTCCCCGATGCGGATGTTCGCGGCTGTCGTGTCTGCGTTGGGGCATGTGACGTCCATGTGCGAGACGCCGTAGCCGAGCTTGCGCCAGTGATCCGCGAACCAGTCTGTCGTGGAGACATCGCCGGGGCTGCCCGTGCGGTGCGTGCCGAAGCCGACATAGGCTTCGACATCCGCCATCAGCCTGGCGCCGGAAAAGGGATCGGCGGCGGGCGGCGTGGTTGTTGTCACGACGGGCGAAGACGGGCCGCATGCGGTGAGCGCCAGCGCGCTTGCGCCAGTGATGAGTTCGCGTCTGTTCATGCCCAGCTCCAACCTGCTCGCCGACGTTACATCAGCGAGCAGGCCGGACAAGACAAGCTACTTCGCGGCGGCCGACTGGCGGGCCTCGACAACCTTCGCGGCTGTACGTCCGGTTACTTCGGCCATGTGGTCGAAGCCGGATTGCAACTCACCCAGCCCCTGCGTGGCGGAACGGATTTCCACGATGAGATCGTGAAGTTCGTCCTCGGGGATGTGGGCGTGGATGGAATCCCAGCCGAACCATCCATCGCGCGGCTCGAAGCCGAGGATCTGGCCGCGTCGCATGGGCACGAGCGCCGTGATCCGCGCCATCTGATCGGACGGCGTGTGGATCGTGACAGCGTGCACGGGTTCAAGCAGCACGGGCTCACATTCCGGCAGGGCGAGATTGACCCCGATGCGCGCTGCGGTGCGGAAGGCGATCTCGGATGAATCCACCGTGTGGTAGGAGCCATCGAGCAGCGTGACTTCCACATCCACGACCGGGAAGCCGAGCGCGCCGTGCGTCAGCGCATCTTTCGCGCCTTCTTCCACGGCGCCGAAATACTGCCGAGGCACGACGCCGCCATGGATTTTCTGGTCGAAGACAAAGCCGCTGCCCCGCTGGCCGGGGCGTACCTCAAGCACGACGTCACCGAACTGGCCGTGGCCGCCGGATTGCTTCTTGTGCTTGCCACGCTGCGTGGAGGACCGTCGTATGGTCTCGCGATAGGCTGTCTGCGGACGCCGCGACTCCACCGTGACGCCGAACTTGCGACGCAGCCTTTCGAGCGCTGTGCGCAGGTGGACCTCGCCCTGCCCGGCGAGGCGGAATTCGCGGGTGGCTGGATCCGGCCCGAACTGCAGCGCGCCATCCTCATCAACCAGGCGCGCCATGGCGGAGGCGAGCTTCACATCGTCGGCGCGGTTCTGTGTTTCCACGGCGAGCGCGTAAACGGCGGGACGCGCGACCTTTGGCGCGGCAGAGGTACGCGCCTGTCCGTCGGCGCTGACAAGATCGCCGCGCGTGGCCTTGTCCAGCCGCCCGAGAAAGACGACATCGCCGGCGATCGCCTTGTCGATCTTGTGCTGGCTCTCGCCATGCACGGAGAAGATGCCGGCCACACGTTCGCTCGCCCCATCCGGCAATGTGACCATGTCGCCATCAGCTATATCGCCCGATATGACGCGCACCATGGTCTGGCGGCCAGCCTGCCCTGCGTGCTTCGTCTTCAGAACCAGCGCTGACTTTCCATCCGCGCCGATGCGGGTGGCGGCGGCGGAAAGCGGCGGCGTTTCATGGCGCAACGCCTTCAGCAGACGGCGGACGCCATGGCCATTCTCGGCGGAACCCAGGAAGACCGGTACGATCTGCATGCGGCTGACCTCTGCGGCGAGGTCGGACATCACGGTGTCGCGCTCTGGCTCGGCCTCGTTGATCAGGTCTTCCATCAGGCGGTCGTCGAAATCTGCCATCTGCTCAAGCATGCGATAGCGCGCCTCCATCTGTCGCGCGCGCTCAGCCTCGGGGATCTGCATCAGCTTCGATGGTTTGCCCGCCTCGTAGTGGTACGCGCGCTTGAGGGCGAGGTCGATGTAACCTTCAGCGCCTGCGCCATTCCAGATAGGTATCTGGCGGGCGACAAGCGGTTCCAGGCTGTAGGGCTGGATCGCGGCGATCAGTTCGCGCACACGTCCGCGCGCCTTGTCGATCTTGTTGATGAAGATGCAGTGCGGCGCCTGAAGCTCGTCGAGGCGTCGCAACAGAGGCTGCAGCAGACCGGCGCGATCGGGATCAGGATCGGCGACCACGATGGTGAGGTCGACAGCGGGGATCACGTGATCCGCCTCGCTCATGAAATCCACCGATCCGGGACAATCCAGGATCACATAGCGATCATCCATGAACTCAAAGCCGGCGACGTTCAGTTCCGTGGAGAGGCCGCGTGCGCGCGCCTCGTCGCTGCCATCGCCGACAGTGGTGCCTTGCGACACCGAGCCTTTTCGCTGGATGCGACCGGCCGCAAGCAGCATCGATTCAAGCAGGGTTGTCTTTCCGGTCCCGCAGGGTCCGCTCAAGGCGACCGCACGCACGGTCGCCGCCTTTCCTCCGCTCATGTCATGTTCCTTCACGCCTGGGGTGAAGGGCCGCGGGCCGGTCCTTGCGGACGCAGAAGACAATTACGCCAGTTAAGGGCCGTACCCACGGCCCGGGCAAGCTGATCGTGCGCCTGCGTGTGGAAGGGATCAACCCTGACTCAGCGCATGGCTCACGAAATTGTCGGCTCGTTCCGTCGCGGCGCCTTACGTCTGGTGCAATTGATTATGCGCCGCCGCTCTGAGAGGCTCCGCAAAACAAGAACAAGACTGACAGGAGGAGTGGATGCGCCGGAGCGTGGCAATCGCGACGTTGGTTTTGATTTGCAGTGCAGCAGCGCCCGCTGCGCTTGCGCAGGCAGGATATGACAAGCCGCGCACGAGCTGGGGCGTCCCTGACCTCGGCGGCTTCTGGACGAACACGTCGCTCACGGCGATGCAACGGCCAGCCGGCGCCGAGAAGCTCGTGATGAATGAGAAAGAGGCCGAGCAGCTGACGCACCGCAACGTCTATTCAGCGGCGGAGCGGGAGGAGTCGGGCGCATCCAAGGTGGACGCGACGTCTTCGAAAGAGCTGCTGTCGGACGGCAATGCTTCGCGCGCGTACAACCGCTACTGGATGGATCCGGGCACGAGCTATGCGCAGGTGAAGGGCGAATATCGGTCGAGCTGGATCACCTATCCTAACGACGGACGTATCCCCTACACCGAGGCCGGCATTCGCGCGAACACGCGGACGAACTCGTTCGATGATTTCGAAATTCGCCCACTCCCCGAGCGTTGCATCATGAGCTTCACGGGCGGCGCAGGCCCGGTGATGAACAACGGGATGTACAACAACACCTACCAGATCGTTCAGGCGCCCGGCCATGTGATGATCCTGACCGAGATGATCCACGATGTGCGCGTGATCCCGATCGCTCCGGCCGGCGACGGCAAGCATGGCCCGAAAGAGATTCCGAAATGGGGCGGGGATTCCATCGGCTGGTACGAGGGCGACACGCTGGTGGTGCAGACGATCAATTCGCATCCCAAGCAGCGCTCGTTCATTTCCACGAGCGGGAAGGTGACCGAACGCTACACGCGCTGGTCCGACAGCGAGATCTTCTACGAATTCCGCGTGGAGGACCCGGTGCTCTACAAGGAAGCGTGGGGCGGAGAGATGTCGCTGCGCGTCTCCGACCAGCCGCTGTATGAATATGCCTGTCACGAAGGCAATCACGCCCTGCCCGGCATTCTCGCTGGCGCGCGGCAGCTGGAGCGCGAGGGCAAATCGCATCCGGTGGAGCTGCCGATCTTTGCGGGCGTCGATGTGTCTGATGGGGAGTAGTGGCGCCTAGATTTTCGCGGCGCCCGCCAGATCCGGAAAGACCTTGCCGACCTTGCCGATGAGGTAATCCCCATACGTTCCTTCGAACGTATGGAGGTTCGCCTTGTCCCAGCGCTGCGGGCTGTCGTCTTCGGCCTTACGGCCGGGCAGCGGCACGATACGCGCGGCAAAACCGGGGTCGAAGAAAAACGGAAAGGACAGGCGCGAGCGGCCGCTGGCGTTGAGCACGCGGTGCGGCGTCGAGCGGTAGACGCCGCCGGTCAAACGGTCGAGCATGTCGCCGATGTTGACGACCAGCGTGCCAGGGATGGGCGGCGCATCGATCCAGCCGCCTCCAGATTCTGGCGGCGTCTTCACCTGCAGGCCGCCGATATTGTCCTGCGCCAGAAGGGTGAGCAGACCGTAGTCCGTATGCTCGCCTACGCCCCAG
>JAVBYB010000423.1 GCA_030824255.1 bacterium | reverse complement strand
GGAGATGTCGGCCAGGGCTTCAAGAAGCTGCTGCAGATCCTCCTCGGCCTCGCGATCGCGTTCGCTGCCGCAAGCTTCTTCCTGCCGCTGGTGGGCGGCGGCGGCGCCCTCATTCCCCAGGAGTAGAAGACATGCGCGATCCTCGCGACGTCCCAGGTTTTCTTGCGCCGGTCCGCCACGCGCTCACAGCGCCCATCCTCATGGGCGGCGCGCCAAGGTCCTACGCCATCCTCAATGGAACGCTGGCGGCGATCATCGCCTTCGCCGGACTCATCGTTCCGGGGATTCTCCTGGGCGTCGCGGGGCATCTCCTCGGCGTCTTTCTCGCTCGTCGCGATCCCGACGCCGTCGAGGTGCTGAAGCGATCCATGCGGATCCCCAATCGCCTGGAAAACTAGGCGCCTCGAGAACTAGCCCCGTCAAAATCTCATCCCACACCCGCTCGCATTCATCGGACCCACCCCATGTTCAGCCTTGCGCCTTATGCCCACACGCCCAACCGGCTTGAAGACTATCTGCCCTGGGCCATGCTGGTTGCGCCCGGCATCGTCCTCAACAAGGACGGCTCGTTCCAGGCGACCGCGCGCTTCCGCGGACCTGACGTCCGCTCCTCCACACCCGAAGAGCTCGTGTCCTTCGCGGCCCGCGCCAACAACGTGTTCCGCCGCCTCGGCCGCGGCTGGGCCGTCTATGTCGAGGCCGACCGGCGAGAGATTACCGATTATCCCGATGGCGCGTTCGAAGACGAGCTGTCACGTCTCATCGACTCCGAACGCGCAGCCGATTTCGAACAGGCGGGCTCGCAGTTCGAGACCCTCCACCACCTGACGCTGCAATGGACGCCGGAGCAGGACTCAAGCCGAAAGGCGTCGGCCTTCTTCTTCGAGATCGACGGCAAGAAGGCGCTGTCCGCGGCGGGCGCGAGCAAACCGACCCGACGCGGAAAAGCGGACGCCAAGGATATCCTCGACCGGCGTGTTGCGCGCGACGCACTCGAGACGTTCCAGCGCAGCCTCGCCCAGGCCTTCGGCATGTTCGAAGGCATCGTTGCCGAATTCCACCGGCTTAGTGATGACGAGACCCTGTCCTACCTCAAAGGACACGTCTCGCCGCGCCCGACATCCCTACGCGCGCCAGCGGGCGCTGCCTTCCTGGATGGCTATCTCTGCGATGCCCCGCTCATGGGGGGCGTTGCGCCCATGCTCGGCGCCCAGCATCTCCGGGTCCTGACGCTGAAAGGGTTCCCACCGTTCACGCATCCGGGCGTACTCGACGATCTGAACGCCGCGGCGATGACCTATCGCTGGATGACGCGCTACCTCTGCCTCGATCGGGAGGAGTCCGAGCGAGAGCTCATCAAATGGCGCCGGCTCTGGTTCTCCAAGCACAAGTCGATGGGCGCCCTGGTCAAGGAGATGCTGACCCGGGAGGCGGCGACCTTCGCCAATCCGGACGCCATCGCCAAGTCCGAGGAGGTCGACGAGGCGCTGCAGGAGCTGGGATCCGAACTCATCGGATATGGCTTCATGACCTCGACGCTCGTGGTCATGGGCGCAACCGTGGAAGAGGCCGACGAGAAGCTCCGCACAGCCGAGCGTATCATCGCCTCGCGTGGCTTTGTCGCGGTTGCGGAATCCCTCAATGCCGTGGAAGCCTGGCTCTCGAGCCTCGCCGGGCATGCTTGGGCCAATGTTCGCCATCCCATGGTGTCGACGCTCAACCTGTCGCATGTCGCACCGCTCTCGACCGCGTGGGCCGGAGACGCGCGCAACCGCCATCTCGGCGCCCCCGCGCTCGCCTTGGCGCGCACCGATGGGTCAACGCCGTTCCGGCTTGATCTCCATGTCGGCGATGTCGGTCACACCATGGTGGTCGGTCCCACCGGCGCCGGCAAGTCCGTGCTGCTCTCCTTCCTCGCGCTGCAATGGCGGCGGTATGCCGGCGCGAAGGTCTTTGTGTTCGACAAGGGAGGGTCTGCCCGCGCCGCTCTGCTTGGCATGGGCGGCACGGCGATCGATCTTGGCGGAGACGGCGTCGCCGCCTTCCAGCCGCTCGCGCGCATCGACACGGCGCAGGGTCGCGCTGATGCGCTCAACTGGATCATGACGATCCTGGCGCAGGAGGGCCTGCCTGACACGCCCGACATCAAGGAGCCGGTCTGGTCCGCGCTCGGGAGCCTGCGATCTGCGCCGCGCGAGCAGCGTCACCTCACCGGCCTGCGCCTGCTTGTCCAGAACGCGGCCGTCCAGGCCGCCCTCCTCCCCTACACGCAGGACGGCGCGATGGGCGGCGTGTTCGACGGCGCCGAGGATCGTCTCGAACTGTCGGATGTCGTGCTGTTCGAGATGGAGGAGATCATGGCGCGGCCGCGGGCCGCTGCGCCGGCGCTCATCCACCTGTTCGACCGGCTCGAAGAGCGGTTCGATGGCAAGCCCACGCTCCTCATTCTCGACGAGGCCTGGCTCTTCCTCGACTCGCCCATCTTCGCCGCGCGCATTCGCGAATGGCTCAAGACGCTGCGCAAGAAGAATGTCGCCGTCGTGTTCGCGACCCAGTCGCTGGCCGACATTGCTGACAGCGCGATTGCGCCGGCCCTGATCGAATCCTGCCCAACGCGAATCTACCTGCCCAACGAGCGCGCCTTCGAGCCGCAGCAGCGCCAGGCGTACGAACGGTTCGGGCTCAATGAGACCGAGATCGAGCTCATCGCAACAGCGCAGCGCAAGCGTCACTATTATTATGCCAGCCCCAAGGGGCGCCGGCTGTTTGAACTCGGCCTTGGCCCGATCGCGCTTGCCTTCTGCGCCGCGTCCGATCCGGCCTCCCGATCGCTGATGGCTTCACTCGAAGGCCAGCCCGCGACCACGCCGTTCTGGCGGCGGTTCATGATGGCGCGCCAGCTGGGGTGGGTGCTCGATGAACTCGACGCCGTCGCACCCATCGACGTTGGCGCCGCCACTCAACCCAGCACTGGCTGCGTCACCGCCCTCAATCACCCAACGCTTCCCGCGCCCTCCCACGCATCGCCTTCAAAGGAGACAGTCTGATGTTCTACCGCGGCCTTTCCCTCATGTTGAAACTCACGGCGAGCGCCATGGCGTTCGCGATGGGCACGGCGGCGCCCGCGAGTGCGCAGCTGACCGTCATCGACCCGTCCAACCTCGTTCAGAACGCGCTCAATGCGGTTCGCGCGCTGGAGCAGATCCGCAACCAGGTGACGCAGATTACCAACCAGATCCGCCAGCTCGAGAATGATGCGAAAAACCTCACCAATCTCGGCAGGACCTTTGCGCCGGACATTCTGGGCAAGCTCGGCGAGCTCGATACGCTGATCAACGAGGCGCGCGGGCTCGCCCTGCATGTCAACGAAACGCGCGCCGCCCTGCAGGACCTCTACACCGGCAATTATCGCGACACCGACATGGCGACGCGGGCCCGTCAGGCCGCGCGCCAACTCGATAATGCGCGCGGCGCGCTGCAGACCTCACTCGTTCTGCAGGCGCGCGTCACCGAACAGCTCGGCGAAGACGAACAGATCCTCGCGCAGCTTGCGGCGGCCAGCGCCGGGGCGACAGGCGCCCTGTCTGCCCAACAGGCCACAAACGAACTCCTGACCTTCCAGGCGCAACAGGCCATGCGGCTGCAGTCGCTGCTGGTCGCGCAGTCGCGCACCGACGCGCTCGAGCGGGCGCGCGAGATGGAAGCGCTGGCGCAGGCGCGCGCCCAGCACGCGCACTTCTTCAGCGGCGCGCGAACGGCTCATCCCGAACCGCCGCCCTGGAACTGACAGGCGCCAGCAGCACCCGCACCGCACCAGTATTTATACAGGGGGACACCGTGAACGACTTCTCAGCCATCGATGGCTTTCTGACGACCTTCATCACCTACATCGATTCCGGCTTCGGCCTGATCTCGGGCGACGTCACATCGCTGGCGGCTATCCTCATCGCAATCGATGTGACGATCGCGGCGCTGTTCTGGGCGTGGGGCCAGAACACCGACATCATCCAGAGCCTCGTGAAGAAGACCCTCTATGTGGGCGCGTTTGCGTTCATCTTCGGCAATTTCGCGATGCTGTCGACCATCGTGTTCAACAGTTTCGCCACGCTCGGCCTGACGGCGTCGGACGCCACGATCACGTCTGCCGACCTGCTCAAGCCCGGCCTCGTGGCGGCAGAGGGACTGTCCGCCTCCCAGCCTATTTTCGATCATATCGGCACCATCGCACCCGGACCGTTCGAGTTCTTCGGCAACCTGGCCGAAGTCATCCTGCTCTGCCTTGGCGGCATCATCGTCATTGCCGCCTTCTTCGTGCTCTCGATCCAGCTGTTCGTGCTGATTGTCGAGTTCAAGATCACGACCCTCGCCGGCTTCGTCCTCGTGCCCTTCGCGTTCTGGCGGCAAACGACCTTCCTTGCCGAACGCGTGCTTGGCAACGTCATCTCGTCCGGCATCAAGGTGCTGGTGATCGCGGTCGTCATCGGCATCGGCTCCACCATGTTCTCGACGCTGCGCACGGCGCTGTCGCCTGACGACATGACGATCGAACAGGCGTTCGCCGTGGTGCTCGGCGCCCTGACGCTCATGGGGCTTTCCATTTTCTGCCCGCGCATCGCGGCCGGCCTCGTCTCCGGCGCGCCGCAGCTCTCCGCTGGCGCCGCAGTCGGGACTGCCGTTGGCGTGGGGGCTGCCGGCGCCGGCGCCTTCGTCGCCGGTCGGGCCGCCGCCAGCGGCGCTGTCAGCGCCACCCGCGCTGCGGCCAACGGAGGCGCATCAGCCAGCGGCGGCTTGCGCGCCGCGACCGCGCTCGGAGCGATGCGCACAGGCCTTTCGGGCCCGATCGCCGCTCCCCTCAACGCCGCCATAGGTCTTGGCGCCTCCGCGGCTGGCGGCGTGCGTCAGGCGACCGGCCGTGTCGCCAGCCATTTCCGCAACCGCGGGACGGCCGGCCAGCGCGCCGTCGCCAACGCCGCCGGCGCCATCACGCCGTCGCCGGCGAGCGCTTCGCCCGGCGCGCCCAGTGCTGCGACGGGTGCTGCAACGGGCGCCGCGTCCGGCGCCGGGTCTGGCGCGGGTCAGCCGGCCTGGGCGCGTCGCTTCCGGCATGCGCAGACCCTGCGCGAAGGCGTCAGCGTCGCTGCGCATACGCTCAATGCGGGCGATGGCGGCGGCGCCTCCGAAGGCCCCAACCTCAAACAGAAGGACTGATCCATGTTTACTCGCGCGCGATCCTCGCGCCTGTCGAAGACGCCAGAACCAGCGACCCCCTATCGCGAGGCCCAGCAGCTCTGGGACCGCCGCATGGGGTCATCGCTCGCCCTGGCCCGGACCTGGCGCACCACCACGTTCTGCAGTCTCGGTCTCGCCGCAGCCATGTCCGCCGGCGTGGTTGTCCTTGCACTCCGTCCTGCCGCAGTTCCGTTCGTGATCGAAGCGAACGCGACGGGCGAAGCACGGCTCGTAGGCCCCGCAACGTCGGCCTACGAGCCGAGCGACGCCCAGCTGTCCTGGCACCTTGCGCGGTTCGTCGAGATGATACGCGGCCTGCCGTCAGACCCCATCGTGGTTCGCCAGAACTGGCTTCGCGCTTACGACTGGGCGACGCAGAGCGGCGCCCAGGCGCTCAACGCCATGGCGGAAGCGGACGATCCATTTGGAAAAGTCGGCAAGCGCACTGTCGCAGTCGAGGTGCTGTCTGTGGTGCGCGCCAGCCCGACCAGTTTTCAGCTGCGCTGGCGCGAAAGCACCTACGCCAGCGGGACGCTGATCGACGTCGAACGCTTCACGGGCGTTGCGACCATCGTCATCGACCCACCCTCCTCTCCCGAGCGTCTCTCCAAGAATCCGCTCGGCCTCTATGTGCACTCGTTCAACTGGTCACGGGATCTCCAACAATGACACGCTCTCTCATCCTCACTGCAAGCCTGCTCGCTCTGAGCCTTTGCACGCCCGCCATCGCCCAGACCAGGCCGCCTCAACTGCAACAGACCAACCAGGCGGCGATACGCGGTCCCGGCGACGCGTCAGCGGTCGGCGCATTGCTTGAGTTCGCATATGAGCGCGGCGCGCTCTACGCCATTCAGGCATCGCCCCAGCGCATCACCGACATTGCCCTTGAACCGGGAGAGACGCTGCTGTCGGTTTCGGCCGGCGACACGACGCGCTGGATTGTCGGCGACGCACGATCTGGCGGCGGCGTAAGCGCGCAGGCCCATGTGCTGGTCAAGCCGAACGCCGCAAGCCTTACCACGAACCTGGTCATCATGACCGACCGGCGCGTTTATCATATCGAGCTGAAGAGCGTCGCCAGCACGGCGATGGCCGCGGTGTCATGGCGCTATCCGGCTGACATGGTCCTGGCCAACAATCCGGTCCCGCTCGCCGCGCCCGCATCCGCGCCGGCGTCGCCGCCCTTCTCGCCGGAGATGCTCAACCTTCGCTATCGGATAGATGGCGACAAGCCCGACTGGCGCCCGCTGGCGGCGTTCGACGACGGCCGGCAGGTCTTCATCGAGATGCCGGAGAAGATCGCAACGATGGAGGCTCCCCCGCTCTTCGTGATCGGGGACACCGGCGCCGAGTTGACCAACTATCGTGTCGTCGGCCGCTACTATGTGGTCGACCGGTTATTCAGCAAGGCCGAGCTGCGACTGGGAACTGGCTGGGGCCAGAAGAAGGTGCAGATCTATCGCCAGACGCCGGTCACTGGAGGCGCCCGTGGCTGATGGCATTCCCCCGCGTGGAGATGAGATGGCGGAACCGCCTCAGCCCTCCCCTCAGCCGGAGCCGCCTCCGCTCGATTCAATCCGGGTCAAGGGCCGACAA
>JAVBYB010000524.1 GCA_030824255.1 bacterium | reverse complement strand
CGCTTACGCCGATCATAAAGCGGGCCTCGTCGGCCGCGTCTTCCGCGCGCTCGATGCGCGTGGTCGCTGGGTCTTCGTCGACACCACGCGCCGCACGAAGAAGACGCCGCCACAAGCCTTCGCCTCCGCCTGGGCCGAGCCACAGCTGGCCACCAGTGACGAACTTCAAGAACTCCTGACGCTCGCCGGCTTCAAATCCGTGCGCCGCATGCCCGTGGCCGAGCATGTGCTCAGCGCCGCCCGCCAGGGCTACGCCAACCTGTCCCGCATTCTCGAACGCGCCGCGTCCGAAGGTCTCTCGGGCAGGGAAGGCGCGCTTCTTCTGCAGGAACTGGCGTGGGAAGCGCAAAGCTGGCGCGCCCGCATCCGCGCCATCGAGGGCGGCGCGCTCGAGGTCAATCTCTGGGTCGCCGACAAGACCGTGCAGGAAGGTCCGCTCAACCTCGCGCTGGACCTTACAGTCCGGCCGGATGATGCCGGCGCCGCCGACACGCTGTTCGGCTGACGCGCTGAAACGCCTCTGGATAGGCGGTTTGGAACGATCCTTGCCGCCCGACCGGCCTACAGCCTGCGATACGCAATTTCATGCTGTCCTGCGTGGTTCACCCGGCCGGAGCTAGGGGGTATACGCGCGCCAGAATTCCGCGCCCCAGCCTTTTCCGACAGGCGCGTTCCCGGAGTGTCTCATGTTCGACAAGCCTGCCTTCGCCGGCCACGAAAGCGTCCACCATTTCTTCGATGCGAAGACCGGGCTTCGCGCCATAATCGCGATCCACTCCACCGCGCGCGGTCCCGCTGCGGGCGGCTGCCGCATGTGGAACTACGTCACCTCTGACGATGCCTTCACCGACGTGCTGCGACTTTCGGAAGGCATGAGCTACAAGAATGCGATGGCCGACCTGCCGCTCGGCGGCGGCAAGGCTGTCATCTGGGGCAACTCCAAGACTGACAAGACACCGGAGTTGTTCCGCGCCCTCGGCCGCGCCATCAACTCGCTCAACGGAAAATACTGGTCGGCCGAAGATGTCGGCGTGTCGGTCAACGATATGGCCTTCGCCGCCGAGGAAACGAAGTACGTCTCCGGGCTCTCCACCGGCAAGGCGGCCAGCGGCGATCCTTCTCCCGTAACGGCCAACGGCGTGTTCCTCGGCCTCAAGGCGACCGCCCTCCGCGCTTTCGGCACGGACGACCTCAACGGCCGTCACATCGCGGTGCAGGGCGTTGGCCATGTCGGCGCGTATCTGTGCGGACATCTCGCCAAGGCCGGCGCAAGGCTCACAATCACCGACGTGAACACCGAAGCGCTCGAAGCTGTCGCGAAAGCGACAGGCGCCGCCATCGTCGCTCCGACAGAGATCTATGATGTGGCCGCCGATATCTTCTCGCCCAATGCCCTCGGCGCGATCATCAATCCGGAAACGCTCCCGCGCCTCAAGGTGAAGGTCGTTGCCGGCGGCGCAAACAACCAACTCGCGACCCCCGAAATGGGCGACCGCCTGCGCGAACAGGGCATCCTCTATGCCCCCGACTACGTGATCAACGGCGGGGGCATCATCAACGTCGCCGCCGAGATCGCCGGCGCGTATGACCCCGCCTGGGTCGAGGCCAAGGTCCAGCGCCTGGTCCAGACCCTCGGCGAAGTGCTGGATCAGGCCGGCACAGAGGGCAGGGCGACCAACCGCGTGGCGGACGAAATCGCCCGCCGCAGGCTGGTTGCTATTTCCTGAACCTGCATTAGGTTACCAAATTGTTGCATTGCAGCGTGACCAAGACGCCGAACAATTGGCGCAGGTCTTGCTGGTAAGATTGGCGTAACGGCTCCCCCAGCGGCATCTCGCCAAAGGAATGTCGGTGAAGCTGGTCCACTGGTGGCTTGGTGTAGGACTTCGGGGGCGTGATGTCTGAAGTCGTTGTTCTTATCGGTGCTGAAGAAAGCCGCGATCCGTCGCGCCTGATGAAAGCACTCGACGCATTCGCAAAATGGGCCGCGGAATCAGGCATTTGGACTGAATCCGACGACGCGCCAGATATCATGATGAAGAGCGAGATGTCCGAGGGCGAGCTTCGCCGGAAACTCGTTTTCCAGAACCGTGATCAGGCGGCCCGCTTTCTGGTTTTCTGGCGCAACGAACGCCAGCGCGCGATCTCTCTGGAAATGCCCGCCGCTCGCGCCTGACGCGCTCCGTATCCAGCTGTCCGCACTGTCCGTGATTCGCCGCTTTCAGGGTCCGGAAGCCTGCTTCCTTGTGCATTGCAGCGTGCCAGGTCCCTTGAGACGTCCTGCCGGCTGTTTCTTCCGCGCCGCGCCGCTATAGAGCGCCCATGTCCCTGCCGTCCGCTTCACGCAAGGCCCCGGTCCGCGTCGCCGTCATCGGCGCCGGTGTGATCGGTCTCGCCGTGGCGCTTGAGCTGCGCAGCCGTGGCGCGGAAGTCGTGGTCTACGATCGCGGCATGGAGATCGGTGCGGGCGTCACCATCCGTGCCGCCGGCATGCTGGGCGCAGCCTTTGAATGGGCCGCCGAAGACGACAATCGCGCGCTGGCGGCTCTCTCGCGTCACGCCGGAATGCTCTGGCCTGACTTTGCCGCCCGTATCGAGCGCCTCTCCAGCGGCTCCATAGAATACTCTGACGAGGGCGCGCTCGTCGTCGCCCGCAACGACGCCGAGATGGACTGGCTGGAAAGCCTTGCAGCAGCCTGCCAGGCGCGCGATCTCCCGGTCGATCGCCTCTCTGCCGCAGCGCTGCGCGCGCAAGACGGCGCGCTTACCGGCGCCGTGCGCGCTGGCCTGCTTCTGCCCGAAGATCGCCAGGTCGATCCTGTCCTCCTGCTGCAACGTCTCGCCGCCGCTCTGTCGCGTCAGGGCGTCGGCCTCCGCTTCGGTCGTCAGGTCGAACGTATCGTCGGCGGCCAGACCTTCCTCTTCCCGGATGGCGACCGCTTTGACCGCGTTGTTCTCGCAACCGGCGCACAGTCCGCCCCCGCCTTCGTCGGCCCCCGCCACGCGCCCCTGCCGACGGGCCTCCCTGCTGTCCTGCCTGTGAAAGGCCAGATGCTGGCGCTCGCCCCGTCCGACGCGATGCCCCGCCATGTGGTTCACACCCGCGACGTCTACATCGCGCCCAAGTCGCGCTGGGTGCTGATCGGCGCCACGGCCGAACGCGGCCGGTCTGACACCACAGTCGTTCCCGCAGCGCTGGCCGAGCTGCGCCGCAAGGCGGTGGAAATTGCTCCCGGACTGGCAAATGCGCTCGAACTTTCCTCCTGGGCCGGCATTCGGCCGGGTAGCCCTGACGACGCGCCACTGATCGGCGAAACAGCCGTGCCCGGCGTGTTGGCAGCCCTGGGCCACTACCGGAACGGTGTTCTCCTCGCGCCCGCAACTGCCGAAATCATCGCCAGCCAGATCATTGACGGGAAAGTGAGCCCTTTGGCGGCCGCGTTCGACCCGCTGCGGTTTGACAACGGAGACGAGGCGCCGCACTCGCGCTCTGGCTCAGGGCTCGATAAATAAAGCCAAAGAAGACCGCCAAGAGAACACCGGGAGACAGACATGCACAACATCGCCCCCATGACCGAAGATCAGGAAGCGATCCGTGATGCGGTCGCCGCCGTGTGCGCCCAGTTCGACGCCGAATACTGGCGCAAGACCGACGAGACCGGGAACTGGCCGGAAGAGTTCACCAAGGCGATGGCTGATGGCGGCTGGCTCGGCATCGCCATGCCGGAAGAGGTTGGCGGTTCGGGCCTTGGCCTGATGGAAGCCTCCATCATGATGCAGGCCGTCGCGCGCTCGGGCGCCGGCTTCACCGGCTGCTCCTCGATCCACCTCAACATCTTCGGCGCGAAGCCGATCGAGAAATTCGGCACGTCCGAACAGAAGCAGGAGTATCTGCCCAAGATCATCGCCGGCGAACAGAAGATGTGCTTCGGCGTGACAGAGCCGAACTCCGGCCTCGACACGTCCAGCCTGCAGACCAAGGCAGAGCGGACGAACTCGGGCTATGTCATCAACGGCCGCAAGATCTGGACGACCGGCGCACAGCGCGCTGACAAGATCTTGCTGATCGCCCGCACCACGCCGCAGGACAAGGTCGCCAAGCCCTATATGGGCCTGTCGCTGTTCTACATGGACATGAAGGGCGTCGACGCGAAGCCGATCCCGAAAATGGGCCGCAAGGCGATCGAGTGCAACATGCTGTACTTCGACAACGTCGAGATCCCGAAAGAGTCGCTGATCGGCGAAGAAGGCCAGGGCTTCAAATACCTGCTCCAGGGCCTCAACCCCGAGCGCGTGCTGTTCGCCGCCGAAGCCATCGGCCTCGGCTTTGCCGCGCTGGAGCGTGCAACCACGTACGCAAAAGAGCGCGTCGTCTTCGGTCGTCCTATCGGCCAGAACCAGGGCGTCGCCCATCCGCTCGCCAAGTGCTGGGCCGAACTTTCCGCCGCCGAACTGCTCACCTACAAGGCGGCGCGCCTGTACGATCAGGGCCTCGAATGCGGCGCTGAAGCCAACGCCGCCAAATACCTCGGCGCCGAATACGGTTTCAACGCCTGCGAAGCGGCAGTGCTCGCTCACGGCGGCATGGGTTACGCGAAAGAGTACGACGTGGAGCGCTACATGCGCGAAGCCATGATCGCCCGTATCGCCCCGGTCTCCCGCGAAATGATCCTCAACTACATCTCCGAGCGCGTGCTGGGCCTGCCGAAGAGTTATTGACCACAACGCCGAAGTGCTTCCCCTTCGCAGGGAATGCGGAGGGCAGTACTGATGAAACCTTGTTTGCCGATGGTCGCGGTTTGTGCGGCATGGATGACTGCGGTGTTGCCGCAATCCTTTGCGCAGCAGGCGACCGCGGACAAGCCGGCGATGTGCTGGGACTACAATACGCTGGCGGAATCCGTCGGCAGCCGTTTTGGTCTGAAGGGCGCTGCGGATGACACGATCCTCAGCCGAACGGGATATTACACGCTGACCAAGCTGCCGGTGAAACTGAGCGCGCCGATGAGCGGCGGCACCCAGTCCTGGTTCAAGGTGGAGTTGAAAGCGGAAGCCGAGGGCGGCAGCGCCGCGCTGACTTTGTCCGGCATGCTGGTCGAACTGGACAATGTCTCGGTCGACAACTCGTTTCGTAACCTGAAATTCGAAACGCACGTGGATGGGGATGGCCGGCTCCATCACCTGCGGCTGGTCGCGCTCGAAGCACGGTTCAAGGCGGGCGGCGAGACCATCTCTGTTCCTTTCCGCTCGCAGGGTCCTGACCTCGCGCGGCAGGACTTCGTCATACGGCTCGGCTCGTTTCCCTCGCCAACAAGGCCGACAGGTGGTTCGGTCGCGTTCGATCCGAAGGCCACCTTGCCAGTCATGGAGCAGATCGACTCGGCCTGGAAGAAAGCTGGAACGATGACGATCGAATTCATCCTGCCGGAGACCGGCGCGGTGGTCGCGACATCCCAGGCGTTGCCTTATGCTGGCGACAAGGCCGCAGCAGAATTCATGCGAATGAACGGCCGTGCGGGCGAAATGATCAGCGGCGGCAAGTGCCAGTACCTCGCCGATTGAGCCGATGCACGGACTGACCCGACCTACCGTCCAAGCGCGTAGGAGCCGCCTTTTTCGAGCGCGCGCTGCCAGGCGGGGCGGGCGTGCATGCGGTCCAGCCAGGCGTTGAAGGCGGGGTAGACTTCCAGCTTCTTCTGCGCGCGGGCGACTTCAGCGACGAAGCTCATGGCGATGTCGGCTCCGCTCAAGCTGTCGCCGACGAAGAAGTCGCGGCCTTTCAGGTGACCTTCGACATAGCCGTCATGGTTGGCGATTTCGCTTTCGATGCGGGGATGCAGCGGCGCGCCTGCCTCGCCTAGACGACCGACATACATGTTCAGCATGTGGGGAAGCATGGCGGAGCCTTCGGAATAGTGCAGCCATTGCTGGTAGAGATCGTAGTCGCGCGATGACGGCGCGGGTTGGAGCCGTCCATTGCCGTGATGGCGGATCACATAGTCAATGATCGCGCCGGTCTCGTGAACGGGAAAGCCGTTGTCGGTGATGACTGGCGACTTGCCGAGCGGATGGATCGCCTTCAGCTCCGGTGGGGCGAGGCGCGTTTTCGCGTCGCGCTGGTGTTGCGCGATCTCGTAGGGCAGGCCGAGTTCTTCCAGCAGCCAGAGGATACGTTGCGAGCGCGACTCGTTCAGGTGATGCACGATCAGCATTGGCGATCCTCCATATGCGGAGCCTGCGCCCCGTCATCGTTCGAAATGCTAGAGGATCGCACGCGGGGCGTAACCTGTGATTTTGGGTGACGTTGCGAGAGCCGTTGCTGAGGTATGCTGCCTCTTGCATCCGGCAGTGAGTTCATGACCGTGTTGGGTCGTCGTGCCCTTCACAGGAAGGGCGAGGGAGGGAAGCATGGGTCGCGTTTCAGGAAAGGTTGCGCTGGTCACGGGCGCGGCAAGCGGCATCGGCCGGGCATCTGCGGAAGCGCTCGCCCGCGAAGGCGCGCATGTTATCCTCACCGACGTTCAGGATGGCGAAGAAGTTGTCGCCACAATCCGGAAGTCAGGCGGCGAGGCGCGCTTCGTCGCGCATGACGTCGCCAGCGAAAGCGACTGGCAGTCGGTCATCGCGAGCATCGAGCGACAGGAAGATCGCCTCGACATCCTGGTCAACAATGCCGGCATCGCCGTCGCAGGCCTGATCCACGAATTGAAGCTGGAAGACTGGCGCCGCCAGATGGCGGTGAATGTCGATGGCGTGTTTCTCGGCGTGAAAACCTCGCTTCCGCTCATGCGCCAGAACAGCAAGGCGCGCTGCGGCTCCATCATCAACATCTCGTCCATCGC
>JAVBYB010000435.1 GCA_030824255.1 bacterium | reverse complement strand
GCTGCCGAATTGAAGGATTCGACGTCGCCATTCGCAGACGCCATGCGCGGCCTGGGCGCGTGGGCGCCGCCGCTGATCACAGTGGGGGCGCTGGTCTCCATCGTAGGGTCGATGAACGGCAACATCTTCTGCACCGCACAGCAATCGATGGCGGCGGCGCTGGAAGGCATGGCGCCGCGGGTGCTGGCGAAGCTCAACAAGGGCGAGGCGCCGTGGGTGTCGCTGGTGTTCAGTTCGTCGCTGGCGACAGGGTTGCTGCTCCTCAACTATTCGCGCGGGCTGGTCGGCGCCTTCAGCTTCCTCATCATGATGACCACGGTCGTCTGCCTTTTCGCCTATCTTGCCTGCGCGCTCGCGGAGATCAGGCGTTCCTGGCGAAATGCGTGGGCGTGGGTGGCCGTTGCGGTCATCGCGGCGCTCTATTCCGCCTTCGCGATCTTCGGCGCAGGACAGGAATCGCTGATCTGGGGCGTTGTCCTGATCGCGATCGGTTTGCCAGTCTACTATCTCGGCCGGCAGCCGGAGCCTGTCGTCGTTCCAGCCTGATCCGGCTGGCGCAGGAAAGGCCGTATCGCTAGGTTCCCGGCAAAACACGGGAGCCAGACGCCATGACCTACAATTTCAAGGGCAAGACCGCCGTTGTCACGGGCGCGAGCCGCGGGATTGGCGAGGCGATTGCGCGGACGCTGGCGGAGGACGGGGCGAAAGTCGCTCTCGTGGCGCGGTCGGCGGACAAGCTGAAGGCGCTGGCTGCGAGCCTGCCGAACGGCGCCATCGCGATCGAAGCCGACATGGGATCGGCGGAGGGCTGGCGCAAGGCTGCCGCTGGCGCGCTGGCGGAGCTGGGCGACGTCGACATCCTCGTCAACAATGCCGGCGTCAGCGCGGCGCAGGCGATGGGGAAGGTGACTGGCGAGGGGCTGGATGAGACGTTCAACGTCAATGTGCGGAACCTGATCCTGCTGACGGATGCGCTGTCGGCCTCGCTGATCAAACGGAAGGGGAATGTGGTGAACATTTCCTCCGTCTCGTCGTTTTCGGGCGCGCTGGGGCAGATTGCCTATTCGGCGTCAAAGGGCGCGGTGAACTCGTTCACGCGGAATGCGTCGATTGATCTGGGCCGCGCAGGCGTTCGGGTGAATGCGATTGCCCCGGGGGTGATCGACGACGGCATGTGGTCCACCGCTTTCAACAAGGGCCTCGACCGCGAGAAGACGCTGGAGCGGATGGGGCGGCTGGTGCCGCTGGAGAAACGCTGGGGCTCTGCGCAGGAAATCGCGGACGCGGTGGCTTTCCTCGCCTCCGACAAGGCGGCGTACATCACCGGGCAGGTGCTGCGCGTGGATGGCGGGATGATTGTTTGACGAAACAGCGGGATCCGCTTGAGGTCGTCATCGCACGCTCAACGGCGGAAGACTCCCTCTATTGGCACGGCCGCGATCTAGACGGCGCCGACCCCGAGATCGAGCAGCTGATTGAAACCCGGCTCAACATGTCGCCGGAGAGGCTCGCGACCTTCTCGCCCCCGCCGGGCTGGACGATCCACGAAACCGACCCGGACGGCATCGTCTACATGCGGCGGCGGCAGGCCCTGACGGACGATGCCGTCAAAGGCATGATCACGCAGATGATCACTGTGGCGTATGCCTGTGACGGTCAGTTCTGGTCCTGGCTGCATGGCAGCGCGCTCGACCCCTAGTCTTCCATGTCCTCGACCATGCCCGGTCCTGACAGGATCGGGCCGTATTCGCGGACGCTGGCAAAGCCATCGGGGTGGAGGCGGGCGATGCCGACCCAGCGCCGCTCGCCCCGGAAGGAGATCAGCCAGTCGCGGTCGTAAAGTTCGCGGGAGAATTCCAGCGAGCGGATCGGCTCTGCGTCGCAGGCGAGACGCTGACTGGCGGAGGCGCGGAGCGCGGCGCCGGTGCAGTCGGCAAAAAGGCCGATGCCGATCACGGGTTCGCGGCGTTTGTCCTGTTCCCCGAACGGTATTCGGACGAAGGCGAGGGCCTGAGTATCCGGGCCGTTGGCCTGACCTGCGTCATAGTGGCCCAAAGCGCCCTGAGCCAGGGCGGGTGCGGTGGTGAGGCTGGCAAGCATGGCCAGCAGCGGAACTGCGAGCTTCACGAATTTCCCCTTTAGTTGACAGCCTTGCGGCGTCAGCTTTCCGTCGAACTGGTTCGTGCAGCGGACTGATTGTATCATCACCAATCCCACATCCGAAGCCGGACACTGACATGGCCGATGACAAGCTGATCCCTCCGACGCCCGATGCGGCCGAGTACGCGAAGGCGGCGGCGAACTCGCCAGACGATGGAGCGTGGTTTGCGCGGAGCGATCCCTTTGCCCTGTTCGGCGAATGGTTGTCCGACGCGAAAGCCAAGGAGCCGAACGACGCCAACGCGATGGCGCTGGCCACGGCGGATGCGCATGGCGCGCCGGATGTGCGGATGGTGTTGTTGAAAGACGTCTCGGGCGACGGGTTCGTCTTCTACTCCAACGCCGAAAGCCGGAAGGGAACCCAGCTGTCGGCCAACGGACAGGCGGCGCTGTGCTTCCACTGGAAGAGCCTGCGCCGGCAGGTGCGTGTCTCGGGCAAGGTGGAACCCGCGAGCGAGGCAGAGGCCGACGCCTATTTCGCAACGCGGGCCAAGGACAGCCAGATCGGCGCATGGGCGTCCGAGCAGTCGCGACCGATGGAGGGACGGTTCGAGCTGGAGAAGCGGATCGCGCTCTACGCCGCCAAGTATGGATTCGGAAAGACGCCGCGTCCGCCGCAGTGGCAGGGCTGGCGGATCAGGCCGACGCGGATCGAGTTCTGGCGCGACCGGCCGTTCCGCCTGCATGACCGGCTGGAGTTCACGCGAGGTGAGCCCGGCCAGCCTTGGGAGACACGGAGGCTTTACCCTTAGCGTTGCACGCTTCCGGTTGGCGCTGACGTCGGCGCTATGGCAGATTCGCCATGTGAACTGACACAGGGTGAGCCGAGTCTGGCGCACTGACCGAAGGGACGGATCGGCATGGACTTCCTGAAGCGGTTGCTGCTGGCAGCGGTTCTCTCTGCCTGTTCCGAGGGTGCGATCGCACAGACGCCAAGTCAGCCCGCAACCCAGCCCGCGCCCCATAAGGAAGCCTGGTGGGACTCGCCGTGGGGCGAGGCGGACCGGCTCGGCAACGTCAACAATCTCTCGGCTGAGGGCGTGAAAAAGGCAGCGGGCCTGGTGAAGACCGGGAAGGTCTATGCGCTTGGTGTTCCGACAGCGCCGGAGAGCGCGGCCTATGGCACGCGGAAATACACGGTCGAGCGGACGCCGGGACCGGATGCGGACTACACACCCAACGGCTCGCAGCGCGTCACTGCTTTCGACGAGCGGGTGGTGTCTTCCATGGGCATCGGCACGCAGATCGACGGTTTCGGGCATCTGGGCGTCGACCATCACTACTATAACGGGGTCACTGGCAAGGAAGTGGCGACGACGCGGGCGCTGCAGCTGGCCGATGTGCCCCCGATCGTGACCCGCGGCGTGCTGATCGACATGGCGAAACACTTCGGCAAGCAGCACCTGGCAGTCGGCGACACGTTCAACCGCGCGGAGATCGAGGCGGCGATGCGGGCGCAGGGCGTGACCGTGGGCAAGGGCGATGTGGTGCTGTTCCACACCGGCTGGATGGCCGCGAAGATGGGACCCGAGAAGGATCTGTACCGCTCCAGCGAGCCGGGGCTCGGCGAGGATGGAGCCATCTTTCTCGCGGATCTCGGCGTTGTTGCCGTTGGGTCAGACACCGTGGCGCTGGAATCGCTGCCCTCGCCGCCGGGCAAGCTGTTCATCGTGCACCAGACCCTGCTGGCGAAGCGGGGCGTGCACATCCTCGAGACGATCGACACCAACCAGCTGCAGGCCGACGGCGTGAAGGAGTTCCTCTTCGTGCTGGGTATCCCGCGTTTCGTGGGGACGGTGCAGATGGTCATCAATCCGGTGGCGATCGGCTAAGCCCACCCACGCGGGAGGCTCGCTGCGTCCGTCGAACCAAGGGCGTCGAGGGGCCGGACAGGCCTATGCCGCAACGCTTCGCGAGGCGGGCGGCTATTTCCCTTCAAGGGGGCGACCCCTGCGGGTGCGAGGCAGCGCTTCCAAAGAGCGGACGCGATGGATGGGCCTGGCTTTGAACGGGACGGGGGGAGGAGCGCGAGATTCGCAGGCCCCAAATGTGTTCATGCCCGCCCGGACGAACCGGACGGGCATGAGGAATACACTAGTCTTCGGGAAATTGGGCGGCCTCTAGATTGGTGAGGCGCAGGCCAAGGACTGGCTGCCCAATGCGAAGAGCCAGCTACTACTTCTTCTTCTTCGCAGCTTTAACCGGCTTTTTGGCAGCGGCTTTGGCAGGCTTCTTCGCAGCTTTTTTGGCAGTGGCCATTCTAAGTCTCCTTGAGTGGTCCCTGGTGTTTACTCGCTAGCGAGCTCGCACCGGTTGATGTTGAGCCTTCACCGATCGGACTCCGACTCAACGAATCTGTCATACACCAGACTCGCGCGAGAGTAGAGTACCTCTTCGCAAGCGATCGTTGATCGCCTCTCCCAAATCGACATCCGGAATCGACTGCACGGCTATCGCGCGATGACTCTCATCGAGCGCGCGCAGCATCGCGAAGAGGTTCGACGCAGCCTCCGCGAGGTCGCTTGATGGAGAGAGGTTCATGGTCGGCTCGACACCGTGCGGAGGCGCCCCGAAGGCGAGGAAGGCCTCGTCTGACTCACGGCGCGAGGCATCCATCCGAAGACGCGCGCGGGGTGCGTAGTGACGCTTCAACATGCCCGGCGCCACCACCCCGTCAGCAGCATCCGGAGCACGCAGCGGGCCTGTGAACAACTCGATCTCGGAGCGCGCGATGGCGCCTGGACGGAGCAGCACGGCGCCGCTTTCACCGGGCGCGATGATGGTCGATTCAACACCCGCATGCGATGCGCCGCCATCGATGATGAGGTCGATGCGCGCGCCCAGTCCGGACATCACATGCGCCGCTGTGGTGGGGCTCAGCTGCTCGGATGGATTGGCCGAAGGCGCGGCGATGGGACGACGCACGCGCGAAATAAGTTCAAGAGTTGCAATGTGTTGAGGAACGCGAAGTGCGATCGATGGCAGGCCCGCAGTGGCGAGCTGCGAAACGGGACACGACGCCTTGCGCGGAAGCACGAGCGTGAGCGGACCGGGCCAGAAGTCCTCAGCGAGGCGGCGCGCGAGCGGTGAGAACTCCGCGTACTGCTCGGCCATGTCGAGGCTCGCGACATGGCAGATGAGCGGGTTGAACGCGGGGCGTCCCTTGGCGGTGTAGATGGCGGCGACGGCGGCGCCGTTGGTGGCGTCGGCGGCGAGTCCGTAGACGGTCTCGGTGGGCACCGCGACGAGCCCGCCGGCGAGGATCACGCGCGCTGCTTCGTCGAGCGAGGCGGTGTCCGTGCCGATGATGCGCGCGGGTCCGCGCGAGGCATTATGTGAATCTGAGTTCATCGAATTCGGAGTCTCTGACGGCATGTGTTGCGGCGCCCGCGAAGGGTGTTGGAGGCGCCGGGAGAGGTCGCGCGTGTGCGTTCGCGCGTGACTCGCGAAGGTCGATTTCGACTCCGCGCTGTGACATGGCAGTCACACTTTTTTTGCAGTGGAGGCGCCTCGCACGCGCCGATTTCGACTCGTGCGAGGTCTTCGAAGCGACTCGCGCGTGCGAGTCGGGTGGGTGAGTCGCGTGCTCACTGACGCGTCGCGACGATATCGATGACGACCTGCACGCCATCGCGCACCCACTCCTCATCGCCGCGCGCTTCCGCGGACGTCGCCTTGCCGACGCCGAGGTCGAGGCGCGAGAGCGTGACCTCGCCGTGCATCGTCGCCGTGGTTCCGTCGATCGCGAGCGTGAAGGGGAGGCGCACGGGATGCGCGACGCCCTTGAGGGTGAGGACGCCGGTGGCTTCATACTCCGTGGGGGAAAGTTTGAAGACGCCGCCCTTCACTTCAAAGACGGCTTCCGGATTGCCGGCGACGTCGAACCAATCGCCCTGCGTGACGTTTCCATCGAAGTAGGTCTGGCCTGTGGACACTTTCGCGAGCGGGATCGCAACGCGCACATAGCCGTCGACGGGCGTCTGCTGGTTTGGCGCGGCATCAGTGTCCAGCTGGATCTGCGCGGTCCATTCGGGGAATTTTCCCTCATAGTCCGTGCCCATGTAGCCGAAGCGGAAGGCCAGCGTGCTCTTCGCGGCGTCCACGGTCCATGCGGGGGCTTTCGAGAGCACGGGTTGCGCCGGGTTCTGGTCTTCGGTCACGGCGGGCGCCGCGGAGGTAGGAGCGTTCAGCGCCATTGATGCGCCGAGGATGGCGGCGAAGACGACAACAGCGGAACCGAAAGCCCAGATCGCGCCATGTCCGTTGTCCGGCGGACCGGCTGTGCGGCCGAACAGGCCGGGGGCCATGCGTGCGAGCAGGCCATCCTTGTCGATGAAGTGGTGTTTCAGGGCTCCGGCGACATGGAGGACCAGCAGGCCGATGATGACCCAGGCAAGAAGCGAGTGAACCGAGCCGAAGGTTTCATCCACAGCCTCGCGCGTTTCCAGCGGCAGGGTGGGCAGAACCGGCAGGCGCGCATCGACGAGGCCGAAGTATTTCGTCTCGAAGGCGGGCGAGGCCGACGCCATGATCCAGCCCGAGAGCGGCATAGCGATCATCAGTATATAGAAGAGCACGTGAACGGCGTTGGCGGCGAAGGACTGCCAGCCCGGCATGGCTGGCTCGGGCGGCGGCGGGTTCATCAGACGCCAGGCGATGCGGGCGATCGACAGCAGCAGCACGGTGATGCCGAAGGATTTG
>JAVBYB010000413.1 GCA_030824255.1 bacterium | reverse complement strand
CCCGCTGCCGAGCCCCGAGCCGCTCCAGCGCGTCGTACCACTTGACCTGTTTCCCGCCAGCATCCTGTCGCAGGTGATGGTGCAGAAAAGCTATTCCGCTGAATTCCCGGGAGAATTCGGCGGCGGCGTGATCCAGCTGTCCACGCTCAACCTCCCCGATGAAAGCTTCCTCGAATTCGGCGTCTCTGTCGGCGCCAACATGGAAACCACGCTCGCCACCGGCTATACGCATGATGGCGGCGAAGCCGATATCTTCGGCTTTGATGATGGCACGCGGAAAACTCCCAACCAGCTGCAAGAAGCCATCCTCTCGAGCCGCCGCGTCGATGCCTCGCTCGACCTCTACCCGCAGCTTACCAACGCGCAGGAACTCCAGCGCATCGGACAGAGCTTCGAGAATGCCAAGCTGAACCTTGTCCAGCTCAATGACGCGATTCCAGGAAATATCAGCTTCGACATTTCCGGCGGCCTGCGCCAGGATTTCGACAGTTTCAGCCTCGGTGTTGTCGGCGTGCTCGGCTTCTCCAATGACTGGAAAACCGAAGACGGGATTCAGCAGGAAGGCCGCATCGATGGCGGCGTCCTCACGCCCAAGTCGGATTTCAATTACACCTCCACCGACAACAAGGTCGGCTGGGACGGCCTGTTCGGCGTCGGCCTCGAATTTGGCGAAGACCACAAGATCGACTGGACCAATCTCTGGATCCGCCGCACCGACAAGCGCACCTATCGCCGCTTCGGCTTCGATGAACTCGCCGGCGAGCAGGTTCTCGACGAGCGCACCGCGTGGTACGAGCGCGAGCTCACCTCCACACAGGTCGACGGCGAACACGTTTTTGGCGCCCTTGAGCTCGACTGGCGCGCCGCCTACGCCCGCACCACCCGCGACGCCCCCTACGAGCGCCAGATGCGCTACATCTTCGATGACTCGATCGACCGCTACCTGCACGACACATCGCGCGCCACCAACCGCTGGGAATTCTCCGAGCTGCTGGACGAGATGAACAGCGCCGGCGTCACCGCGAAGTACGAGATCGACCTTCCGATCGCCGATGTGCGCCCCCTCGAACTGTCCGCCGGCCTCGACTGGTTCGACAACACGCGCACGGCCACCTCGCGCGCGTTCCGCTTTGTCGCCGCCAACCTGCCGCTCGAAGTCCAGCAGTCGCGGCCGGATTTCCTGTTCGCCGATTTCAACATCAACCCGGACCGCCTCGTCATTCGCGAGACCACCGGCGCATCGGGCGCTGCCGCCTACGACGCTGAGCTGGAAGTCAACGCCGCCTACCTAAAGGCGGATTTCGAACCGATCCCGTTCGTGCGCGTCGCTGTAGGCGGCCGTTACGAGGAAGGCACGCAATCAGTCACGCCTCGCGCCCTCTTCCTCGGCGAAGCTCAGCCCGCTCAGCTGCCCGCGCGCCAGGAAGAATACTTCCTCCCCGCCAGCACGGTGACGTGGAACTTCGCTGACGACTGGCAGCTTCGCTTCGGCGCCTCGCAGACGATCGGCCGCCCGCAATTCCGCGAGCTTGCCCCGCAGCAATATCTCGATCCGGACAGCGATCGCCTGTTCATCGGCAACCCGTATCTCACCGACACGGAGATGACGAACTTCGACACCCGCCTTGAGCACTATTTCGGTCCGAACCAGTTCTTCATGCTGGGCGCTTTCTACAAGGATATGGAAAAGCCGATCGAGTCGGTCGTCGCCGAACAGGGTGCCACAATCCAGCAGACCTACCTGAACGCCCCCAAGGCGATCCTCTTCGGCGCCGAGGCAGAAGTCCGCACAGTGTTCGTCGAGCCCTTCCCCGACATGTTCTTCCTCGGCGGCAAGGACATCTTCCTCCAGTCCAACTACACGTGGAGCGATAGCGAGGTTCAGGTGAAGACCGGCGATGTAGTGTTCCCGCTGTCCGGCGCCGGTTTGCCGGAGCCCGCAACGAACTACATCATCGATGGCTCGCGTCTTCAGGGCCAGTCCGAACACGTCTTCAACGTCCAGCTGGGTTGGGAAGACCCCATCGCGTCCAGCCAGGGCACGCTGATCCTCACCTATGTGAGCGAGCGTTCCTCGGCCCGCGGCCGTCCGGGCGAGCCTGATTTCCTGCAGGAACCGGGAACCATGCTTGACTTCGTCTACCGCAAGGATTTTGACGCCTATGGCCGTCCGCTGTCGCTGACGTTCAAAGCCCAGAACCTGCTTGACGAGGATTATCTGGAGCACCAAGAGTTTGGCGGCGGCGAGGTTATTATCAACCAGTACAAGCTGGGCGTCGCCTATTCGATTGGCCTATCGACGAAGTTCTAGGGTTAAGGCCCCGGAAGCGGACGTCAGGGTCAGATTTTTGCTGTGACAATGGCGCGCGCCAGCCGTCATAAAACTGAATCCCTGGCGACGCATGTGACAGTCCGAAGAACGCGACAATCGCGCGGGGCTGATGGTGATGGCCGTAGGCAAGGACTTCGCGCTTTCAATCCGTGGCGGCCTCGCCGCCACGGCTGAGTTCGCCGGGCTTTCGGCGCTGGGCGTTTCGCTCGCGGCGCTGATGTGGACGGTCGCGGCGCCAAAAGGCGCCATGGCTGCACCAGCTGCAGATACCGTTCTGGTTAATGACGGCGCGGGCGCCTTCGCCGTGCGGCTGTCGCAGATCGACGATCCTTTCGCGCGCGGTGGCTCAGCTGCAACAGTTTCCGTTTCGGAAGCGAGCGGCTTCATCCTTCACGCCACCCGCATGATGAATGATGGATATGGCACAGCCATCCTGTCTCCCTCGGGCGGACAGCAGGGCGCTTATGCCGTGGGAGAGGAGATCGCCCCGGGCGTCATGCTCGCCATGGTCGCCGCCGACCATGTCGAAATCGATGTCGGGGGGCGGCGCATGCGCCTTGCCTTCCCGGGCGCCAGCACTGCCCCTGCCATACAGATGGCTGGTAACCTTCCGGCTGACTACAGCGCAGCGGCCAAAGCCGCGACGGTTCCCGCGGTGAATGTGCCAGACATGGCTGGCCTGCCGCTGCAGCCGGTCAGCCGCAACGGACAACCCGCCGGGTTTGAAGTAATGGCGCATGCCAATGGCGGCGTGCTGGCCGCCGCCGGGCTAAAGCCGGGTGATATCCTTGTAAGCGTCAACGGCGTAAGCGCGGCCTCGGCCGATCTCTCGGCCTACCGCGCACAACTGCTCTCGGGCCAGTCTGTCGAAATCCGCTTCGAGCGGGACGGGCAGATCCTCACGGCCCGGCTTGGAAACTAGTCATGGTGTTCTCGCGTACGCTCGCCGCCTGCCTCGCCCTTGGCTTTGCAGGATCGCTTCTCCCCGCGCATGCGCAACCGCAGTCGGGGCAGACGATCAACGTCCAGAACGCTGACATCCGCGCCTTCATCCAAGACGTCTCAAAAGCCACGGGCCGCACCTTCGTGATCGACCCGGCTGTGCAAGGCACGGTTACCATTGCCGGCGGCGCGCCGATGAACACCGAACAGATGATGGAGGTTTTCCTCGCCACGCTGCGCGCACATGGCTATGTCGCCATCCCGACCAGTTCCGGCGCCTGGCGCATCGCTCCGGACGAACAGGCCGCCACCCAGCCGTCAGGCTCCACGGGCGAGCGCTTCGTAACGCAGGTCATCCGCCTCAAGACTAAGGATGCCGCCGGCATGGTCGGCATTCTCCAGCCGCTGATCGGCCGGGGCGGCAAGGTCAGCGCCGCCCAGCGCTCCAACACCATCGTGATCACCGACTTCGCGGACAACGTGCGTCGTCTCTCCGCGCTGGTCGCCGATCTCGATCGCGATACCGACCGGATCGAGATCGTGCCGTTGAAGAACTCTCGCGCGTCCGTGCTCGCTGTCGCGCTTCGCGAGATCACGGCAGCTGGCGGCGAAGGCGACAAGGGCTTCTCGGCGGCGACCTTCACAGCCGTGGACGGCTCCAACTCGCTGGTCATGCGTGGCCCGGCCGAGACCGTGGCGCGCCTGCGCGAAGTAGCTGAACTGCTCGACGACCAGGCCCGCCCTACCGGCGATACGCGTGTCATCTTCCTTCAGCACGCAGACGCCACGCAGATGGTCGAAATGCTTCAGAGTGTGGTCGACCAACCGCGTTCGCAAGGCGCCGCCGCCGGTAGCCCAGCCCCGGCGGCTGCGATCTCGGCGGGCGCAGTCCAGCGCGCCGTCATCACGCGCTATGAAGGCGCCAACGCCATCGTTGTGCGCGCCGATCCGGCTGTGCAGCAGGAAGTCGAATCCATCATCCGCCAGCTTGATCGTCGCGCCGAACAGGTTCTTGTGCAGGCGATCGTGGTCGAGATCGGCCAGGGCGCAGCTCAAAGTCTTGGCGTCCAGTTGCTGCTCGCAGGCAATGACGAATCCAACATCCCCTTCTTTGCCACCAACTATTCGAATGGCTCGCCCAGCCTGCTGACACTGGGCGCGGCGCTTGCGTCCGGCGGCCTCGAAGGCGGTTCCGACTTGCACGATGCCCTGCAGGAAGCTGCGGCTGACAGCTTGCTCGGCTCTTTCGGCGGCATTGGTGGTTTCGCCTCAGACCTTGGCGGCGATGGCCTGTTCGGCATGATTTTCAACGCCATCAAGCGCGACTCCGGTTCGAACCTGATCTCGACGCCTTCCTTGCTTACCCTCAACAACCGTGAAGCAGAATTTCTCGTCGGTCAGAACGTGCCGATCACCACGGGCGAAGTTCTCTCCGGCAACAACAACAACCCGTTCCGCACGGTGGAGCGTCAGGATGTCGGCGTGAAGCTGCGCGTGCGCCCGCAGATCAATGCTGATGGCTCGATCACCATGGTGCTTCGTCAGGAAGTGTCGAGCGTTGACACATTCAGCGACGTCGGCGGAGAGCTGGTGTTCAACAAGCGCGAGATCGAAACCTCGGTTCTGGTCGACAATGGCGAGATCGTTGCGCTGGGCGGCCTCCTCGACCAAAACGAGCGCATCACCACCGAAAAAGTCCCGCTGCTGGGCGACATCCCGATCATCGGGTCGCTGTTTTCTTCCGAAAACCGTCAGCGCAGCAATACAAACCTGATGATATTCATTCGCCCGGTGATCATTGGTTCGCTGGATGCCGCGCGGACCATCACCCAGCCTGAGCTGGAGCGCATGATCCTAGAGCAGCGCGTCAACACCAAGGGCGAACCGACCGTGCTCGACAACGTCCTCAGCCGCCTGCCCCCAGTTCCGGCGCCGGCTGTGGCAGCCGGCAGCCCAGAGCAATGACGGCGGCGCGCAGTCGTCTTCCCTACGCCTTCTCCCGCCGCGCCGGCGTGCTTGATCTTGGCGGCGATTCGCCTGTTCGCCTGGCCCTTCGCGAAGACGCCAATCCGCTCTGCCTCGTCGAAGCGCGGCGCGCGATGGGCGGCGCCGATGTCGTGGTCGAGATCATTGATATTGCAGCGTTCGACCGGAAACTCTCAGACATTTACGGCGCAAATGGCCTCGATGTGGGGGCAGCAGACGAACTCGGCCGTTCCGATTCGCTTGGCGAGATTGACGGCCTCCCCCCAGTTGCGGACCTCCTCGACGCACGTGACGACGCGCCCGTCATTCGCCTGATCAATGGCCTTCTCGCGGAAGCCGCCCGGGTCGGCGCCTCCGACATACATATGGAGCCCTACGACACCGAACTCGTCATCCGCATGCGCGTCGATGGCGTCATGTCGGAAACGGCCCGCCTCCCGGCACGCCTCGCCCCTGTCCTCGTCTCGCGCGTGAAGGTGATGTCGCGCCTCGACATTGCCGAACGCCGCCTTCCTCAGGATGGCCGCATCTCACTCACGCTGGGCGGCCGGACGCTCGACGTCCGCGTCTCCACCTTGCCCGCAAAGGCGGGCGAGCGCGTCGTTCTCCGCCTGCTCGACCGCGACCGCGTCGGCATCCAGCTCGATGATCTCGGCATGCCCGCTGACATTGCCGGCAGCTTCCGCGCAGCCTTGCGCGAACCGAATGGAATTGTCCTCGTCACCGGCCCGACCGGCGCCGGAAAGACGACCACGCTCTATGCGGGCCTGCGTCTGCTCAATGATCGCAGCCGCACCATCCTGACGATCGAAGACCCCATCGAATACGCCATCGATGGCATCGGCCAAACGCAGGTGAATGCCCGTATCGGCATGACCTTCGCCGCAGGCCTGCGCGCCATACTTCGCCAGAACCCCAACGTGGTAATGATCGGCGAGATCCGCGACGCCGAGACCGCGCAGATCGCGGTTCAGGCCAGCCTCACCGGCCACCTCGTCCTGTCCACCCTGCACACCAACGATGCCCTATCAGCCGTGACCCGCCTCCGCGACATTGGCATCGAACCCTTCCTCATTGCCTCCACGCTTCGCGGCATCATCGCGCAGCGCCTGGTCCGACAGCTTTGCAGCCAGTGCCGCATCGCGGAGCCTGCAAGCGAGGCTGCAGCAGCGCTCGTCGGTATCCCGACTGGCACGCTTATCCATCGCGCTGCCGGGTGCCCCGCCTGCAGCAACACCGGCTACAGCGGTCGTCTTGGCCTGTTCGAACTTGTTCGCGCCGACGACGGCCTGCGCCGCCTCATCTCGGCGAACGCCACCGAGGCCGAGCTTTCGGCCCATGCCTTCGCCAATGCGCCGCAACTCGCGCAGTCGGCTCGCGATGCGGTCCTGCGCGGCGACACGACTGTCGAAGAGGCGATGCGCGTCATACGCGCGGAGGCAGGCGCACATGCCGACCTTTGAGTTCACCGCCATCGACCGCAGCGGCCGCACCCGCACCGGCGCGCTCGCCAGCACAAGCAGCGAAGCAGCCCGCACGGCCCTCGAACGCCGCGGTCTGGTCGCCACGCAGATTTCCGCAGGCGCCACCAATGCGACGAAGAGCAGCGCACGCCCCGTCCGCATTGGCGCAGGCCGCCTCGC
>JAVBYB010000101.1 GCA_030824255.1 bacterium | reverse complement strand
TCGTTGATGAATGCGCCCATCTGGATGGGCTTCGACATATACGCTTCGCAGCCCGCCTCGCGCACAAGTCTCTCGTCCTGGCGCATGGCGAATGCGGTCACGGCCATGATCGGGATGTTCTTGATCTGAACGTCGTCCTTGATCCATCGCGTGAGATCGAGCCCCGAAACTTCCGGCAGCTGGATGTCCATGATGATCAGGTCGGGCTTGTGTTCGCGCGCGAGATCGACCGCCTTCAGACCGTCGCGACTCTCGACGGTCTTGAAGCCGAAAGCGTCCAGCAGGTCGCAGAAGAGCTTCATGTTGAGCTCGTTATCTTCGACCACGAGGACTTTCTTGGCGGGGGGCGTCGCCATCAGAACTCACGCAAGGCACAGGCCGGGGTGATTCCCGGGGTCCTCAGTTGTTAGACCTGAGAGTATTAACCGCCTATTTTCAACTGTCGCCGACAGGTGAGCGTGTTAAGCTCCCCTGATTAACAAAACCAGCGCCTTTACAAAGACTTCTGGCCGGAACCGCAACTTGTCCGCGAACATTGCCGGTAGCATAGTAAATTTACCTGCAGCTTGCCGGGACTGCCTGCACAGCTGGCGAGGGCAGCGGCCCTCATGTCCGCGGTGTCGCTCGGTCCGTATCGTCTCGCATCCGCAGCTTTTCGAGCTGAGCGTCGCCCACATAGACTGCGACGCCTTCTACGCCTCCATCGAGAAACGCGACCGCCCCGAGCTTTCCGGCCTCCCCGTCATCGTCGGCGGTGGCAAGCGCGGCGTTGTCTCCACCTGCTGCTATGTCGCGCGCACCTATGGCGTCCGCTCGGCCATGCCGATGTTCAAGGCGCTGAAGCTCTGTCCCCACGCCGTCGTCATAAAGGGGCGCATGGATCTCTACGTCCAGGAAGGCCGCCGCATCCGCCAGATGATGCAGGCGCTCACCCCGCTGGTCGAACCCGTCTCCATCGACGAAGCCTATCTCGACCTCTCCGGCACGGACGCGCTTCACGGCGCCCCGCCCGCGCTCAGCCTCATGCACCTGCAGAAGGCAGTCGAAAGGGAAATCGGCATCACGATTTCCGCCGGCCTAGCCTCAAACAAATTCCTCGCGAAGACCGCCTCCGAGGCCGACAAGCCGCGCGGCTTCTTCGCGCTGTCGATCGACGAAGCCCCAACCTACCTCGCCGACAAATCCGTTCGCATCATCGGCGGGGTCGGCGCGCAATTCGAGAAGAAGCTCAACGCAGACGGCATCCGCACGGTCGCCGACATCCAGAGGATCGACGTAAAGACGCTGGTGAAGCGCTATGGCGAAACAGGGCTGTGGCTGCACAACTGCGCCTTCGGTCGCCATGAGCGCAAGGTCGATCCCGCAGGCGAGCGCAAGAGCGTTTCGTCCGAAACCACCTTCAACGAAGACATCTCCGATGCGCGCGCGCTCGAAGACATCCTCTGGCGCCTCAGCGAGCGCACAGCGGATCGCGCAAAGGACTCGGGCGTCGAAGGCCGGGTGGTGACGCTGAAGCTCAAGACTGCCGACTTCCGCAGCTTCACGCGCCGTGTCTCGCTCAACGACCCGACGCAGCTCGCGCAGGTCATCTTCCGCGTCGCCAGGACCATGCTCGCGCGTGAGACGACCGGCCAGCGCTATCGCCTCCTCGGCGTCGGCATCTCCGAACTCGTCGATGCCAAGGCCGACGCCCTCGATCTCGCCGACCCCAAATCCCTCAAGCGCGCCAAGGCCGAACGCGCCGCCGACAAGGCCCGTGAAAAATTCGGCGACGCCGCCGTCATGACCGGACGTGGGCATCGGATTGAGCTCACGCGGAAGAAGGATTGAAGCTGCGGGAACGACGCCAAGGCTCAGATTAGAAATCCTGCATCGACTTCCCGAGCTCGGCCGCTAAGTGTGTTGGGGAGCGCACACCAGAGGAGGCTCGCATGACCCATGCTTCGCACCGCCCCCTTATTGACCTTCCGATGGCAGGTCTTCGAGGCGCTATGCGGGTATGTATGCAGGTATGTTGGCGCGCACACTAAGCGCCGGAATAACAGCCCGTTACAATCCGTTCGTGGCCCCGTGGCATTGCCCGTGACGGCCAGCTATCTGCGAGACTTTCTCCATGTCATCCCCCAAAACGCGCGCCAACGGCGCGTTCGAACCAGCCGTGTATCGCAAGTCCATCGCCGAAATGTTCGGCTCGCTTGATGTGACCGCCCAGCGCGAGCTGGTCGAACGCATTGCAATCTTGCCCCGCCACATCCACGCAATGGCGATCAAGGGCGAGATCGCGACCGATCTTCCCGTCGTCAGACCCACGGCGTTCTGATACATCCTGCACGCGCCAGCGGGGACGGCCGTGCAGATCGCAGAAACCTTCCGAGCTCCTGTGTGGACGCAGGACAGCACCGGCGCGTGGCACTTCGTGACGCTCCCCGCCGACCTGTCGGAACGCATCCGCACACTGACGACCGGCCTGCGCAAGCCGTTCGGCTCCTTCCGTGTGAAGGCGCGGACAGGGCTATCGTCCTGGGAAACCTCGCTGTTCGCCGACACGAAGCGCAAGGCGTTCCTCCTGCCCTTGAAAGCGGACGTGCGGCGGAAGGAAAAAATCGCTTTGGGTGACACGATCGAGGTGACGGTGGTGTTGGGGTTCCTGTAGCGATGTGCTCCAATCCCCTCCTACTACACTCGCGCGACTAGCTTCGCGGCCTTTACATCAATGTGTCCGCGTACACCCTGCTTTTGAAGAAGGAAAAGCAGATTTGATCCGTCGATCAGCGTGAGGGGTTTTCCAGAAGCGAACTTCCGGGCATCCGGACCAAATTGAGATGTGGTGACCAGGATACCTTTGCTGGCACCTTCATTCATCACGGTGCCATAGAGGTCCCGAACAGACTCAACGCCGACGGTATTGGTGTACCTTTTGGCCTGGATGACGATCTTGCCACCACGAATTGGGTCAGGGTCAAACGCAATCGCATCGACGCCGCCATCGCGACTACCCTGAGTGACCTTTACTTCAGACCCCGGCGTGGAGAATTCGCGTTCGAACACTTGCCGGATGAGATGCTCGAAGTCCTGCCAGTCCATAGCGGCCAGATTGGCGCCTTCGTCGATAGCGTTGGCAACGTCCTTACCGTCAATAAAACGTGCATCGTCTCGGGAGAAGGTGACAAGCGGCGCCACAGGCGCGATCCGGTCGAGCCTTGCAGCTGAAACACCGTTGAGCTTCTTGAAGCAGGCTTTCGGATCGATCAGTCCAAGATTGATCGATCCAAAGTCCTTGGCAATCACGTGGACCGTACAGATGCAAGCAATGGAGTCCTCACCGGTTGCCGGGTCGATCCCCTTGACCCGGCCATTGAATGCGATGGCTTGAACGTGGCCGGCAGCCCGATCAGACTCTACCACCTCATGCAAGGTGCGCAGACAAACCTGATAGACGAAGTCATCGTACAGCGCGGCTTTGTCAGCCCTCGTCAATTCCTTCGAAGAAAATTCATCTCGCGCTGCCACATAACGCCACTCCGTCACCACTGGAAGCTCGTCTGGATTGGGTAGCGAGTAGTCGACCACGAGTGTCTGGGTATCCTTCTGGTACTCAACTTCCCATTGTCGATTATACCAATCGGGATAGGCAGAGCGGCTAAAGACAAAATCCGCGTACTCTTCCACGGCATCGACATCACCGCTCATGTAGCGCTGTGCTCGGGCGTCGATGGCCGCAGCAGCATTGCGTTGCTCACCTTCAAAACGCGCTTTGCGATCCTGCCAGCTCTTCACCGCTTGCTGCCAGCGAGCCTTGGCAGACGCGTTTTCACTGTCCACGCGCTTGACTTCTTCCAGCCAGGCCCGATGAGCCACCTGGTAGCTTGCCTTAGCAGCCGCTTCTTTCGCTTCTTTGCGCTTGCGGAGCATCTTGTCGAGAAAGCCCAGCACCGGCGCAAAATTATCTATGCGCGGCTCCAGCGACGGCGATTTGGGCCACGGCTTCTCTGGCGCCGGCTCGGAAAACGGATTGCGAGGTTTGAGGTCGTCCCAGCGCACCTGATCATCAACAGCTAGTGTCTGCCGCAGAATGCCTCGCGCCTCGGCTAGCGCCTGCTGCGCCTCAACTGTGCGCTCGGCCGCTGAAGCTTGTTGCGCCGCTTTGTATGCAGCGGCGTCAGCCCTAAGTTGACGCTTATGTTGTGCATGGTCGCGACGCATTTCTGACTCTTTGCGCCGTTCCCACATCTCGTCCCATTGCAACCGTTGGGCAGTCGCCATTTCATCGACGATCCTGCGATCAGTACCTGTGATGCGGCGCACTCGGTTCAATTCGGCGTGGCGAACGACGACTTCCCAACGTGTCGAATAGCGGCTCATGCAGTCCCCAACTTTTCAGACTTGATTCCGAGCGCATTATGGCAAACACCGATTTACCGGCGATCATGTGCGACGACGGAAATGAAGTTCTGGCGGTAACCAGCCATTGAGAATTGCCGCAGGCCTTGAAGCACTCCATACCACGTCAAAATGGGAAGCCCCGCCATGTCCGTATCCGATCGTCTCAAGGCTGCTGGCGTGACGTTGCCGGTGGCGCGGCCGCCGGTGGCGAATTATGTGCCGTGGGTGATCACGGGCAATCTGCTGTTCATCTCGGGCCAGGTCAGCGCGGCGCCGGATGGCCTGATCAAGGGCCGGCTGGGCGAGGACATGTCGCTTGAGGACGGACAGAAGGCGGCGCGGGTTTGCGCCATCAACCTCATCGCGCAGATGCAGGCGGCGCTAGGCGACCTCGAGCGCGTGACGCGCGTGGTGAAGCTGGGCGGCTTCGTCAACGCCGCGAAGGACTTCGTGGAAATTCCGAAAGTCATCAATGGCTGCTCCGACCTGATGGTCGAGGCGTTCGGAGACAAGGGCCGCCATGCGCGTTCCGCCGTCGCCTGCCCGGTACTGCCAATGGGCGTTGCGGTGGAGGTCGATGCCGTGGTCGAGTTCGCCTGATGGTCTGAATCGGGGACACGATGAGCGACCTGTTCTTCGACGTCTCGGGTTTCGCCTACGCCCATCGCGGCCTGTGGGACGCTGCCCTGCCCGAGAATTCGATTGCTGCGTTTCAGGCTGCGCGCATCGCGGGCGTTGGCGTCGAGCTGGATGTCCGCCTCACGGCAGATGAAGTGCCCATCGTTTTCCACGACGCCGGGCTACAGCGCATGTGCAACCATCGCGAGCGTATCGAACGCATCACCGCGGCCGATCTCGGCTACTGGCCCCTGCCCGATGGCACGCCGATCCCCACGCTCGCCGAGGTGCTCGGCGTCATGGGCGACCTGCCCATCCTGATCGAGCTGAAAGTGGATGGCCAGGCCGGGCCAATTGCAGAGCGCGTCACCGAAGTCATTTCCGGCGCCGGCGGGCAACTTGCAGTCATGAGCTTTGATGAGCCAACTGTCGCGCGCCTCTGCCGTCTGGTGACGGAACGCCCGGTTGGCCTGCTCTGCATTGCCGACAATCAGGTCGAGGAAGATATAATCGGCAAGGCGGCCACGGCGCGCGGGCTCGGCTGCGATTACATCGCTCCGCATCATTCCGTGCTGGAAACCGTTGCGGAGGCATCCGGCGGCCTCCCGCTCGTCACGTGGACAATCCGTACCAAGGACGAGCTGGCGCTCGCCCGGAAACACGGCGCCGCACCGATTTTCGAGACAATCAGCGCAGCCCTCGCAAAGTCCTGAACAACACCGATATAGTCTGTCATTGGGGACCATCAGGGGATCAGGACCGGAACCAAGCTTGGCCGACGACGCGACAGACCGCCTTGAACTCACCCTGTCCGTCGCCGAGGCGATGGCGGGCGTTGACCGCGCCCAGTGGAACGCCGTCGCGAACCCGCCCGGCGAACGCTATGACCCTTTCCTCGACTGGGACTTTCTCGAAGCCGTCGAATCCTCCGGCTGCGCCCAGCCTGAAACCGGCTGGACGCCGCGCCATCTGCTCGCGCACGATGCGGCGGGCACGCTCGTCGGCGCCGCGCCGCTTTATCTGAAGGCGCATTCGCGCGGCGAGTTCGTGTTCGACCATTCGTGGGCCGATGCGCTCCACCGCGCCGGCGGACGCTACTATCCGAAACTTCTGTGCGCCGTGCCCTTCACGCCGGTCACTGGCCGCCGCCTTCTCGCGCATGGCCCCAACGCGCTCTCGATCCAGCACGCGCTCGCACAGACAGTGGTGGAACTGGCCCAGCAGTGGCGCACCTCGTCCGCGCACATAAACTTCCTCGAGGAAGACAGCTGGAACATGCTTGGCGCCGCGGGCCTCCTCCTGCGCGAGGATCAGCAATTCCACTGGATGAATCGCGGCTATGCCTCGTTCGAGGACTTCCTGGCCGCCTTGTCTTCCCGCAAGCGCAAGATGCTCCGCCGCGAACGGCGCGAAGCGCAGGAAGGGCTGGAGATCATCCGCGTCACCGGCGCAGACCTGCGCAAGCATCACTGGGACGCATTCTTCGACTTCTACATGGACACCGGCGGGCGCAAATGGGGCTCGCCCTATCTCAACCGTGAGTTCTTCCAGCTCCTGCATGACCGCATGGCGGACAAGTGCCTCATCATTCTCGCGATGGACGCCGGCGAGCCGGTGGCAGGCGCGCTGAACATGATCGGCTCGGACACGCTGTATGGCCGCTACTGGGGCCGCGCGGTAGACCGGCCCTTCCTGCATTTCGAAATCTGCTACTATCAGGCGATCGACTTCGCCATCGAACGCGGCCTTGCCTGTGTCGAGGCTGGCGCGCAGGGCGAACACAAGCTGACACGCGGTTACGAGCCCCGGCTCACGCGCTCGGCGCACTGGATCGGCCATCCAGGCTTGAGAAACGCGGTCGCGAATTATCTCGACAGCGAACGCATTGCGGTCGAGGAAGGTATCGGCGAGCTGCGGGACTACACGCCCTTCAGGAAGGGCGATCCGCAGGCGGCCGAAGAGCAGGACGAGGAG